>JAGOPO010000021.1 GCA_017992005.1 Minisyncoccota bacterium | reverse complement strand
AATCCCGACTGCTTGATGCCGAAAAACTCTCCGGGACCACGGATTTTCATGTCTTGCTCCGCCAGCAAGAAGCCATCATCGGTTTTGGTCATCGCCTGAAGCCGACGATTACCGACGGAGTCATCAGTAGAGGAGAGGAAGCAGTATGATTGGTGGTGCGCGCGGCCAACTCGACCACGGAACTGGTGGAGCTGTGCGAGCCCAAAGCGATCCGCGCCTTCAATGAGCATGATGGTGGCATTCGGGACATCAACACCAACCTCAATGACGGAGGTAGCGACCAACACATCATGCCACCCCTCCTTGAATTCGTGCATGATTGACTTTTTTTGAGCTGGCTTCATACGACCGTGGAGCATCGCGACTTTGAGATCGGGGAATATTTCTTTCGATAATTTCACATATTCGACCTCAACTGCTTTCACGCTCGCCCAGAGCGCAGAAAGTTTTGTTTGCTTCAGTGGGGCTTTCGATGGACCCGTCTCTACGCTAGGGGAGGAGACTTCAATGGCAGGACATATCACGAACACCTGTCTACCACTTTTCACTTCCATGCGAATAAAATCATAGACCTCCTGTCGCTCGAGAGCAGAAACGACTTTTGTAGCGATGGGAAGGCGACCCTTTGGTTTTTCCCGGAGAATCGAAATATCAAGGTCGCCAAAAATGGTCATGGCCAAGGTTCGAGGAATAGGCGTGGCCGTCATCGAGAGTAGGTGAGGGACCCGCGCAGTTGCGCCACGACTTGATTTTACGAGTGCGGCACGCTGTTGGACGCCAAATCGGTGCTGCTCATCAATCACCACCAGGGCAAGCGATGCAAATTTCACGTCCTGCTCTATCACCGCATGCGTGCCAATCACGACATGAACTCCTTGAGATGCGATGACAGTCTTTACCGCCGCCTTCGTGGCCTCCTTCTCATCAATCATAGCCGTCGAGCCCGTCAGAAGCGCAGAAGTAATACCCGGAATCTTTGCGAGTAACGCACGCAGCGTGCGATAGTGCTGCTGCGCCAGCACTTCCGTGGGAACTAATATCACGGTCTGGTGTCCCTCCCGTGCCGCATGAAATGCCGCAAGGAGGGCCACGACCGTTTTACCGCTTCCTACATCTCCCTCGAGCAGTCTGTTCATCGGATAGGGACGCTCCATGTCTTTGAGAATCTCCAGCGTCGCGACTCTCTGGTCTTTGGTAAGCGGAAAGGGGAGGGTAGTCACAAGCTTTCGCATGAGTGAAGCATCAAGCGGGATACTAGTTGCAAGAAGTTGCGTGATGAATCTTCGCTCCTGCAGCGCCTTGAGCTGCAACAGAAGAAGGTCATCAAAAGCAAGTCGCTCTCGCGCGTGAGGCACCGCATCTTCTGACTCGGGATAATGAACAACACGCAACGCATCAAGCAGGGGCGCAAGATCATACTGTCGTCGTATCTCTTCGGGAAGGGGATCGATAAGGTGAAGCGTTTCGAGAATCGGCTGGACGAGGAATCGCAAGAACTTCGATGTAACCCCATCTGTTTCAGGATAGATGGGTATCAGGCGACCCGTATGGACGAGACCCGTCGCCTCATCACGCGTTGCTCCCACTTTTTCAAAAATGGGACTCGACATATACAATCCTCGCTTATCGAGAACCACTTTTCCTGAAATAGAAAGGAGCGTACCCTCCGCGAGTGTATCTTCGAGGTAGGGCTGATTGAACCAGACCGCACGTAAAGCGCCGCTATCATCTTGCACCGTCGCAGTGGTGATCGTCATGCGCTTCGGCCAAATGTTTCTCGTTGTGATTGCAATAACCCGACCCTGAATCGTCTGCTTGAGCCCAGGCACGACCTGATCAATAGCCACGAATTGACTGTAGTCTTCATATCGCGCGGGTAGGTGCCAGAGCAATTGACGCACCGTTCGAATGCCAAGCTTGGCCAGTCGCGCAGCACTTCGCGCTCCAACAGAGCGAACCGAAGTAACCGGTGCTGAAAGATCCTGTGTCGTGGAAGGGGAGGAAGTCATCACACTATCAATACCATGGCTCCACAACAAACGAAAGCGGACGTTGACGCCCGCTTTCGTTTGTTCATCTAACTTCGAAAATCGAGTGGATCTCTATCGCTCGTGATCGCGTCAACTTCATGACGCTTATACGTCGATGTGTGCGTATACGAAACATACAACAACGTCAGAATCGATGAGATGAGAAATGCGGCAAGAAGTGCATCGCCGGGTCCCGTTTGCACCGCGCCCGTAGTGCCGGGTGCCGGTTTCGTTACTGAAAAAACGAGTGAATCATTTGCCTCGCCATCTCCGACGGTTTGCATCTTCACAACGGCTTGCAATTGAGTAGTACCGACCACAAATTGCGTGGCAGATACATTCACACGAAGTGTAATAGTTGTACTCTGACTCGGACCTAACATTCCCAGTGAAAGACCCCCGGCAGTAATTGTGTCGACGCTCGTGGGAATACCGGCAATTGTAGTGCTGCCTACAATATATGTAATTCCGGGCGGCAACATTACCATCACCATTGCCCCGGAAAGGTTCCCAAGCGCAGAAGCATTGCGTGCTTGCAGGCGAATTTCAGCTACTTGTCCGGTTCGAAGCTGAATCGTCTTCGATTGCCCGCCTGACACGGAAATATTCTCTCCACTCATAAGAATGCCCGGAGACCCTCGGGGAACGGGAGTTGATGTGGGTGTTATCGTGGGGAAGGGGGTTGGAGCTACTGTCATCGTGGGAACTGGCGTACTACTTGGTGCTAGAGTAGGAGTCGCCGTTGGCGTTGGCGTGGCAACAGTACTACAGGTGACGGTGTTGGACGCGGTATCAGCCCATGCTTTGTGACGATAGATATAGGTGTGCCCCGGCTGAATATTGGGATCGGTATAGGTCGCCACGCTGAGGCTCGTACACGGAGGAAGATTATTTGGGCCACCGCACACCCATTGATTCGTTGCGTTATCAACCGAACGCAGAATACTATTAGAATCGTGTCCGTCGGGAAGCGTCCACGTAAGCACATTTTGCGTTGCACTGCATTGAATAGAGAGTGCTGATGGTGCATGCACAGCTGCCGCAAAGAATCGATTCACTTCAACAGTAAAGCCCAAACGCGCCCACACAATCAAGAGGATGCTAACGATCGTGAACGCGCTCGCCAGAAGCATCCAGTGCACTCGATAAAATCGCAGCATTGAACTCCGAGCTGAAGAAGTGCGTTGCTGCATACCGTCGAGAGCGCCCCGCACAAACCCAGGAATTTGCATGGTTATGATCTAAAGTCTTCACCTTCCGACTGCGCTCGACGCGCAATATCGGTTACTTCACGACGGCGATACGCGTCGGAGTGAGCATATCCCACATATAAGAGCGAAACGAGTGCCGAAATAATCAGCGCTACCACTGTTGTCTCTCCGGGTCCCGTGCTTACCGGGGGAACAACGACTCCACCATTCACAATCACGATCGGCAATTGCGCTGACAACGACGGAACACCGGTCGCCGTGATAGTTGCGGCATTAATAATAGTCGTAGTTCCAGAAGGCAGCATCGCCGCACCTGTCACAACGCCTGAAAGCGTCACAACCACTTCCTGACCCGGAGCCAAGACTCCGAGAGGGATTCCCGTCGTTGCAATCACGTCGGAGGCACTGACGCCACTAATCGCCACACTTCCTCTGAGGAGACTCACTTCTTGCGGCAAGATATCGCGTATGACCGCATCAGTAATGGGGAGGGACGACGTGTTTCTCACGCGAAGAACAAATGAAAGCGTCTGCGAGGGAGAGGACCGAACAGGGGAGGACTCCGCCGTATCTCCACGAGTGATATTCTTTCCCATCTTTGTCAGGGAGATACTCAATGAAGGCGGGGCCGTCATCACCGAAATAAACGCTGAGTCGCTTACTTCGCTAACATTCGATCCGCGAGCAAATGCGGTATTGGTAAGCGAGCTTGTTCCCGACGAGAAGAACGATGCATTAGCAATGGTTGCGTAAAAACGAACGGTCACCGTGCGGCCCTGTGCCATGTTTCCGATACTTAAGCCAGTCGACACCACGCCGTCAGTCGCTGCGATGGCATCAATAGTAGTAGACCCCACTACGTAAGATAGCCCCGATGGCAAGGCATCACGCAGCGTTACAGCATTCACAGTTCCCGCTCCTGAGGATGTGATCGCAATCGAGAACTCAACAGTTTGCAGTGGATTTGCAGTAACGCTATCGGATTGAGACGACCCCTGCGTAACATTACGAACCAACTTCGCGATGCTCAGTTTTGGACTTTGCGGCGTCGGTGTTGGTGTTATAGAAGGAGTCGGAGTGGGGGTAGGGGTAGGAGTAGGAGTTACCGAAACAGATGGTGTCGGTGTTATAGAAGGAGTCGGAGTGGGGGTAGGGGTAGGGGTCAGAGTTGTAGTCGCTCCACAATTAATGCCCGTATTAAAGAGCATAGCCGAATGATACTCAAACTGGTCTGATCTTGGATCGGCAGTACATGCGGCGTCTACGTTATACACGTTGAAATCGATTTGATAGCGTCCGCATGCAGCAGTGATCGTTTCAGAAAAACTCTTTGTTTGCCCCGGCTCTATGGTTGTCCACCCATGAATGTCTTTTGTGCCTCCCGCTTCGTTGCCATATGAGTAGTCGCAATTAGCGATAGGGTCGTGATACACACGCGTTACATGACCAACGGGGAAGGAGTACGTGTTTGTTAGACTCGAGGAATTCGTCTGCGAGCTACCGGGCGAAACCGTCATACAGGCACCACCTCCGGATTTTGAGTTAATAATTACTTTCCCGCCCTTTTCTGATGTGAGATTGACACAGGCAGAGCCTCCGCCTGGTGTCGCTGTTGGCGTTACTGTAGGTGCTGCTGTAGGAGTTGCATCGGGAGTCGGCGTAATATCGGGACCGGGAGGTACAGTGGGATTTGACTGAATACAAACAGCAGCCGTGTTGTTTGCAGCTGGATCGCAACCATTCGCACAGACCTCTACGATAGCTCCGCTGCAATTAGAATAGTGCTCAAACACATCAGAGCCCGAACATGAGCGCGATGTTGCTATGCATGCATCGGCACCACCATTATCTGTGGGGGGTGGCGTAACATCAAATTGATCAGCTGGTGCACCCTCCTTATTGCTAGCAAAAAAACGGGATACGTTGAGTGAGAATCCATGTTGCCACCAGAAATAGAATCCAGTAACTGCAATTACAATAAATAGTGCAAAAATAAATATCTTATTTGATCGGATATATGCAGAGACTCTTGAAAATAGGGGCACGAGATATAGAGAGTTAAAATCTCCCTTGAGTATACACCCTGGGAGATTTCATACACACCGACATATCCACAAATTAGCTACGGAAATCGAGTGGATCCTTTTCTTTTCCGATAGTAGCAGCTTCTCGACGGAGATACGCGGACGATCTCGTGTAACCACTGTACAACAGCGTGAGAGCCGCTGCCGTAAGTAGCGCCATCAACACCGCATCGCCTGGTCCGGTCGGGATCTCACCGGCTTGCTGCTGACTTGAGCTACCCCCAAATACAGTGACCTGCACTGTCGCCACAACATCATCATTTGTCGCTGCCTGCACGCTGCCGGGCGAGACGACAACTGCTGATGAAAAGTAGTTCGGACCTGGCGATATGCTGTATGTTTGGTCTGCGATCGCTGACCACTGCACTCTCATGGTGACCCCGGCAGGAATGATACCCGTCGATAGGCCAAAGCTAATCACGTCATCCCCTGAATAGGGGACTCCATTCACAAGCGTCGACCCGTCAACAAAACTCATGCCAACCGGGAGCATGTCTTGAATCATAGCGTCCAAAATGGGAGTAGAGCCCACATTTTGAACCTGAATAGAAAATTGAATCGCTTGGCCAGGATAGACGGATACCGCGGCGCGCTGAGTTGGGTCGCCAGTTGTCACATTTCTTGCTGTTTTAGTAACGAAAAGCTGCGCATTTGATGCGGGACCACTCGTTGGCGTTGCCGCTACAACGCTTCCGGTTACATCGATTGCGCAGATGGCGCTTGAACCTCCGCTGCTCACACGAAGTGTTTTGGTGCCGCTGGTTCGATAGGACACTCCTACGTATTCATTACCACCGGCAACGATTGATCCACCCTGCGTGATATTCCACGTGTATACATTATTGCCACCCGTGGCATTTGCGCTGATTGGTTCATCGATTTTCGCCGATTGACGCGCAGGAGAACAGGTGACGGGCGGTCCCTGCACAACTGTTGAGCCTCCGCCCGTCGAGCCGGAACACGCCACAACATTTGAGGCCACGTTCGCGCCGCTCTTGTGTCTATACTGAGCACCGGCAACCGGGGACCTATCGGTGTATGTTGTTACTCGGAGTGATGAATCAGTAAATACATTCGTCCATGAACCCCCAGGGATCATCCGCTGAATTGTATTTGAATTTGCACGCGCAGCTATATTCCACGTCAATACATTTGATGTTGCGCCACAGACAAGCGACAATGTTGCCGCTGCCGGAGTGCCGGTTACGGGGGGAGTAGTTGTACCTGATGTCGTTGAAGCTGCCGCGACCGTGAATGAAACACAGTCACCACTTAAGCCAGTATTGGTGCAACATGTCACCGCGCCAGGAGCAGATGCCATTGCAAATGGCGTGTAACAATATCGTCCTTCTGTTTCGGTAATAGCAGCCGGTCCCGTACATGTCCATGCAGGATCTTTTGACGGATAGCCCTCAAGCGCGCCGATCTTGGGCGTAGCGTCCATGAATACCTTGCATCCCACTTGAGGATTATTAGGAACCTCAACATCGTTGCACACTGTTCGAAATTGACTCACCTGAATGCTTGTTGCTGGGCCAGCGGGAGCGGCACCGTTATTGCCCGCGAGTCCGCAGCTCAAATTGGGGCAGTACCACAGTCCATCAGCCCGCTTGGTACAGGCACCAGATGTTGTCGGGGGAGGAGTGCTGGTTGTTCCAGGCACTGGTGTAGTTGCGGGAATTGCAGAGCCCTCGCAATACGCCGCTGTGTTGTCAGCATTTCCAGGACGACACAAGCCAGCGCCGCAATCTTGTGCCAAAATTGGTGGGGACGATAGGCAACCAGGACTACCTCCGAAATGCTGAACAACCGACGACTCATAGCAGGAGCGGAATGTTTTCGTGCACGTAAATCCTGCGCCATCCGTTGGATTCGTATCTGGTGGCGGCACCGCCGGATTGCACCCAGGGCAACTATCCGGATAATCATCGGGGGTGGGAGTAGGGGTAGAAGCCTCTGGGGGGCACGTTGGTTTTGCCTCCGGGCATCCGTCGGGATATTTTGGATACGTAATACCTTTATCGCCACACCAAATCATATCTGTCCCCGTTGAGGTGGCACATCTATCTATTGGTGTGCAAGTACCCGTGACTCTAAAGGTGCCATTATATCTATCAACAGTGTAGCATCCTGGACCCGCATCAGAATCTCGACTTGAGCACGCCCCAACGTATTGACAATTCCATTCTCCTGACGTTAACTCACAATTTCCGTACTGATTTCCTCCAATGCAAAAATCGGTCGAAGCCAATTGCGCTGAAGACTGACTCACATTCACCGATGAGCCACGATATGCAAGCCAAACAAAAATACCAGCAACAAGGACCGCGACACCCACAACAATCCACATGCGTGGATTCTCTTTAAAAAATTCTCTGATGCGTCGTACTACATCCATCATCTTCATTAATACTACTTCTTTATCATATTAATTACATCACCACTTTTGCACAGGGGACTACATTTTCACCAAGGTTGCCTGAATCGCAATGCGTTTGTAGTTGGTGCCCACGGGATAACAACTGATCAAGAGGAGCGTAGAGCCAGGAGCATTCTCGAGCGCAGTAAGTCGCTCATCGCGCTCGAAAGGATTGAAAATAATCGACTGCGTCATCTCGTAGACAAAGGTGCGATTATCGTCGTACTGCACGTAGAAGCGATCACCGACCGCAAGCTTACTTAAGAGCGCGAAAACGGCGCCATAATTGCCGTTGTACCACGGATACGCAGAACTATGACCGAGTACAATCGCAACACCCGGGAGCCCTGGTTTTGCCGTGTCGCTGTAGTGCACCACGCCGCGTTCTAGGCTCTTATAAATCACGTCATTATCGTTGGGCACATTGAACACGAGGGGAGCATTGACGCCAATCTTATCGATCACAATTCGCGCAGAATTTGTGAGGGGCTTTTCTTCCACCTTATCGGAAATCGGCAGGAGTCGGATTGCATCACCAAGCGAGTCCTTGGTAGTGATAGAGTTGGGAGCAAGTGAGTACTGTAGGCTCTTTTCAACGAAACGAATGTTGAGCAAAAGAAATGCGCCCACAAACGTGAGGACAAAGATAGCAGACAAGCGAAACGCAATTACGCGACCCCGATGGTGTAAACGCATCACCATAAGTATAGCAAACAAAAACCACTCCGTAGAATGGAGTGGTTTTTGTTTGCATCGGTCGGCGATTACTTTTTGAAGTTCAAACCGGTCGATTGCGTAAGTCGAGCAATCTCAACGCGTGCCAATCGATTCTGGAATCGAAGCGTGCGCGTGTAGGCAGCGTAGGCAGCAGTCGCCAGCGCAGCAAGAAGAAGGGATACCATGACTGAATCAGCAGGACCCGTTTTCACTGAAGAAACGCTCGTGATGACTGCATTCTGACCAAGCACTATCGGCAATGTTGCGGATATCGTGCTCATAGAATCTGCGCGAGCCTGTGCAATCGAGTAGACAGTCGTCGTAGTTGAAGCTGGTACATACGCACCATCGACACGGACGGAAAACTTGACTACCGACGCACTGTAGGGAGACACGGTGCCGATATAAATGCCAGTTGAGGTGACACCATCAGCAACAACGGTGCCGTTGAGTGTGGTGGATCCGGAGATATAGTTCAATCCTGCTGGAAGCTGATCCGTAACATACGCATTATACAAGGAGCTGCCATTGGTCGAGCGCACACGAATAATCAAATCAAGCGTGTCCCCACCACGAGCACTCACAATTGCATACTCACCACTCTGACCACGTGTCACATTGCGACCCGTTTCTGCGATCGTCATGTGCGCATACGGCGCTGGAGTAGGAGTCGGAGTAACGTAGGAATTACCATAGACTGTCACGCCACACGTCACGGTCTGATACCCGCTGGTAACAGTAACATTACGATTGACCGCGTAGTTTGCGTAGTTATAGAAGCGAGTGACAAAGTTTGAGTAGTTGCCATATGTTGGCGACCCCTCAGATGTGTACCATGAGTAGTTGCCATTTCCGCCCCATGCATTGAAGGAGACGAGATCACCAGAGTTTGCATATGACGTCACTGCAGAGCAGTAGAGCGTACCATCATATGGAGTTGGCGTAGGAGTTGGTGTTCCGCAGGTAGAATTCACGTACACCGTTGCGGTTGCAACCGCGTAGCCACCAGTCGTATTAGTGCCGGTGATAGTATAGGTTGCTGTCTGCGTAGGGTAGACATACCGCTCGCCATAGGGGAGCACCGAGCCGATACCCTGATCAATCCAGACGCTCGTTGCATCCGTCGAAGACCATGCGATTCGCACAGGCTGGCCGGAGCAAACACTCGCCGGGGAAGCAGTGATTGCTACTGATGCCAAAAGGACATCCGCCGCAAAAACCGGAGCCGCGACAACAAGTCCCATGACCGCTACAAGGGTTGATACGATGACGCGCTGCGTCAATGATGGGGTGGTGTTCATATGCATGTAATGTGGTTATAAACCTCCTGCACGAAGGTGCAAGTAGGTCACTCACTAGATAATCATTATATACTACTAGACTATATATGTCAATATCCCTTATTTGCTCAAATACTTGACAAAATAAGGTTTTTAGCTTACAATTCGACTACACCGTAGCTCATGGCGAGCTGCGCACAAGGAGAGTACATTGAAAAACTTTACGTTCGCTTTCGTACTCCTGGCGATGACTTCGTTAGGAGCGTGCACCGGTCCCTGCAACGGCTGCGCCCCTGGTTCTGGGCCGTCGTCGTACAAGCCCACCCCGACGCCCGCACCAACGGTGACGCCGAGGCCGACTGCAACGCCTGCACCGACGGCTACGCCAGCGCCAACGCCTGTGCCGACGGCTACGCCAGCGCCAACCGCAATACCAACTCCGAGCTGCGCCTACGCAGTTCAGGAGTCACCGCAGAATTTCACCTATCAAGGTGGAAACGGCGGCTTCTCGGTCAGCGCCAGTCGCTCTGACTGCAGCTGGAGCGCCACTTCGAACGTAGGATGGATTGCCATAACCTCTGGTTCACAGGGGAGAGGCAATGGCAGTGTCACGTACGCTGTTGGCGGCAACGGCGCGGGTGCCCGTACGGGCACCATCAGTGTTGCTGGAAAAGTCGTAGTAGTTGTCCAGCAGGGCCGATAGTGCTCAAGGAGGTTCATCGTCGTCGATGCGCCTCCTTTTTTTATACAAAAAAAGGAGTCTCCGAAGAGACTCCTATACGGCTACTTTGCCCAGACGTTGAGCGTAACGCGCCCGTAGTACCTACCCGGATATTCGAATCCGATCACGGTTACCGCATAGCTGGCGCGGCTTCCGAGTGGTCCGGTAAATCCAACACCAGCGCCACCCATCGGAAACGCAGATGCACTCATCAGCTCCCGAGCGGAAACTTTCTTAGTCACCGAAACGATAGTGCTTCGCGTTGTTCGCTGATGGGCATCACCAACAATACGACCAACGCCTGCACTGATGGATATCATCGGCTGGATGCCATGGCCACGGCCAACCGGAATCCTGAAATCACCCTCGATTCTCGCTCCCCACACTTTGACATTGGTGAGCGCGGTGGTTTCAACTTCGAATCCACACGTTGCGCAATGGTAACGGGTAAACGAATGCTCGTGGATGGACTTCTGTGCGATGGTGAGCCGCCATACGGTTGACGTCGACGTGCCACGAGCGACACCGATATCGAAGTCTCGTCCCTGCATGCAAATCGTGCGACCAGTCATCGTCTCGAGGGCGCCACCCAGAGGCCGTGAGTCGAACTCGCCAATCATCGCACTCCCGGTGA
Organism: Minisyncoccota bacterium; assembly: GCA_017992005.1. Lineage (GTDB taxonomy): Bacteria > Patescibacteriota > Minisyncoccia > 2-02-FULL-40-12 > GWA2-44-9 > JAGOPO01. The sequence goes on along the minus strand of JAGOPO010000021.1, from coordinate 3,104 downwards.
TACCCCACATAGAATCCGCACGATTCGGATGGGTGACTGGGGATGGCGCAGCTTGTGGGATCGATTTAGGCTGAGGCGTGAGTTGCGGCAAGAGCTTGATTTGAGGGAGCTCTTGATAGAGCGGCGCAATCTCCACGGGCTGCAACGGGGGAGCGATAGTGACGCCGTAGACGGGATTGCCACAATCATCACGCGCATAGAGCTGAAGCGACCCGTCAGGCAGTCGATACGCCCGGAAATAGGTACCTTCTCGCTGCGCAACATACTTCTCACCGCCGACAACCAGCATGCGAATGCACTGAGCGGACTCCAGCTGGACGCGGATCCTGTCGACTCCGTTGACGGGATTTTTCGCGTTCAGGCCGAAGTAACGCGGCTCGTAATAGCGAAACTCGCCCGATTGCATTGCGGCATTACAGGCTGACATCGTTAAGAATGTATTCGGAATGACAGGCACCTTCGCATGAGCCTGATCCGGCCCTCCAATTGCGAGACAGAAGACGCCAGCGAGAACAGCAAGCACTTTTTTCATGAAATCTCCTCTTGAGATGTGTTGGTAAACAGCTAGAAATTGAGATAGCTATCATACATCATATATTCTAGATAGTCAATACTCGAGAGCGCTAGCACCTTGTAAAACTGATAAGAATCGGGTATACTATCTTAGTCAAGATTGCTCTTGTCGTTCAATGGATAGGACGCTAGCTTGCGGAGCTAGCAATGTAGGTTCGATTCCTACCGAGAGCACAGAATGAGTATATTTAAAAAGGGACGCTCTGCGTCCCTTTTTAATGTCAGCGATTTTACCTACGAGGCTTGCGAATAAAATACTGAACGAGGGGAATTTTGTGATCGCCTTCAGGAATGTATTGCGAAAGCACCGCGTGGAGTTGGTGCGGGTCTTGATCTCCGAGGGGTAATCGAAAATGGGGGAGGAATCTCTTTTCTGATTGAAGACTGAGCTCTAGTGTTTCGTCGGGCATGCGATGAATATGAAATGATGAAAACGAGGCATGCTCGTGCCGTTGACCGTCAATCTCTACGCCACGATGATCCACTAACACTGAAATCGGCGACCCAAAATGCTCACGCAATTCAAGCGCAGCTGCGCCAAATGACAGCACAAAGAAGGGGACGAAGCTTTTCTGCCAGATCGCGATAAGGATTCCAATACCCACGATACTCATAGAAACAATGAAGTGCCTCTTGCGCGCTTCACCGCCCAACGGGTGGTGGGCGGTCCACGATGCCGTCGTTGGCAAATCAAGCATCATCGAATCAGCATCAAAATCGCGCACCTGAGGCATCGCCTCGATGATCGACTCCTCAGGCGGCAAGGGAGTAGGCGCTTGGGGTCCGTCAACAGGAACCTCAGGGGTGGACTCTACGAGCCCCGGCTGGCGATTCTTGAGATCAAGCATATTGCTCATATGCCACAAGTATACACCAAAATATAAAAACAGAATGCCGTAGCATTCTGTTTTCTTGATGCGGTGGGGGTGAGATTCGAACTCACGATACGGTTACCCGTATGTCGCATTTCAAGTGCGGTGCCTTAAACCACTCGGCCACCCCACCACCAACACTGACTGCGGAAGCGGGAGGATTCGAACCTCCGATGGGGTTACCCCCATGCCACATTTCGAGTGTGGTGCCTTCAACCACTCAGCCACGCTTCCACTGAACGCGAATTGTACCACTTTTAGTGGCTTTTATCAATTATCTTGCTGTCGTACCAATTAGTAGTAGATCTCCTTACGAGGGGGATACTTGGCGATGATATCGAATGCCTCTTGCGCGGTGTCCACGAGGTGGTAGAGCTCCATGTCTTCCTTGTCGATACCCTGATACTTTTCAAACACAGTGTCTTTGATATACGACAAGAGAGGGGCCCAGAAATCTTTACCAACCAGAATAAGCGGCACCGACTCGCGATCAATCTTGTGCGTCTGCACGAGGGTCACCAGCTCAAAAAATTCATCGAGCGTACCAAAACCTCCCGGGAAAAACACATACGCTTGCGCGGTGTAAAACAGCATCACCTTGCGCACAAAGAAATAGTAGAACGGTTGTGTCTTGGTTAGGTACGGGTTACTGCGCTGTTCGAAGGGGAGGCGAATAGTAATACCGATACTCTCGCCACCTGCCTCATATGCGCCACGACTGCCGCCCTCCATGATGCCGGGCCCACCACCCGTGACGACGCCGATCTTCTTTTTGGCCAACATCCCACCGAGCTCGCGCGCAACTTGGTACCATTTGTTCTCTGCAGTGAATCGCGCTGAGCCGAGAAACGAGACCGTGTTTTTGTAGTCGGTGATAAATTGCCATCCATCGACGAATTCCGCCATGATGCGAAATACGCGCCAGTGAAAACTGGAACGAAAATCCAGTGGCATGTCTTTCATCTCTTGCTCCAACGGCAGCTTCGATGCCGGAAGATTCATCGTGCCCTTTTTGTCCTCGTCCATGCCGACAGTATACCACAAGCGCCCCGCGAGATGCGGAGCGCTTGTGTGTTGGTGGGCTGCTCGATGAGATTCGGTGAGAATTCGAATAACTCAACGATTGATTCGCTCCATCTCTCCCCATGGATGCGGCGCCTCCTTAGCTTCTTTCAGTTCTCTCCAGTGCAACCTTCCATATTCAAAATAACGTTCTATTTTTTCTCTACCGCCTCCGCGATTTTCGGAATGAGCCTTAAGCTCACTAATTTCTTCAAAAATTTCCGGATGAACTTCAGTGATCCACTTTGCAATTTCCCATCCCTCCATTTTTCCTTCTCCCAAGTCATTATCAAAATCAAGCGACTCTATTTTTTCTCCACGAGTGAGAGCCTCCTCAAGCGCCCCCTTAAACTCTTCAAAATCTCGAACGCCCACATATCCCTCAGGGACCTGTCTATTTGGCATTCCTGGTTCGTTCATTTGATCGTCCAAAAAGATTTTCATAATTGTGTATGCTTTTAGACTAACAGAATTGTGGTGTTTGTTTGAAAAAGTCCGAACCCATTTCGAGCAAAATCCCTAACTTCGCACGCGCGGAGCGCGTGGTGGCTTGAAACTGCATTGTACGCTCCGATTGCGCTGTGATGCGAACCAATG
>JAGOPO010000020.1 GCA_017992005.1 Minisyncoccota bacterium | reverse complement strand
TTGAACTATGCGATGGACGTTGTGACGCCATTTGGATATCAGCTCATGGAGACGCCGGATCTCGCGCGAGATGAGATTCTTACGGGCATCGGCTTTAACCCGCGTGGACCAGAGACGCAGGTGTATTCGATTGAGCAGTCCGATCTATCGCTCATTGGTACTGCCGAAATTACAATGGGAGGGTATCATGCCGATGAGATACTCGATCTTTCTGACGGACCGAAGAAGTATCTCGCCCTCTCGCATTGCTTCCGCACCGAAGCGGGGGCGTATGGTCGAGAGTCAAAGGGTCTTTATCGAGTCCATCAATTCACGAAGCTAGAAATGTTTGCATTTTGCACTCCTGAACAAAGCGAAGCGCTTCATGAAGAAATGAAAGCCATTGAATGTAAGCTCGCTGAGGGGCTCGGCTTTGCTTATCGGGTCATCGATATTCCGACGGGAGATCTTGGCGGGCCTGCATATCGAAAGTATGACGTTGAGGCGTGGATGGTGATGAAGAACGGATATGGGGAAATAACCAGCTCGAGTAATTGCACCGACTACCAAGCTCGCAGGCTGCGCATTCGGTATCGCACCGCAGATGGTGGCACTGATTTTGTTCATACGCTGAATGGTACTGCCGTAAATACAGCGCGCTGGCCGTTGGTGATTGCTGAGCAATATCAGAATGAGGATGGCACTATTACGATCCCTGAGGTGCTCCGTCCCTATATGGGTGGTAGGACGAGTATAAAAGGTTAGTTCCGCATGGCAGTCACGATTCGAAATGCCAAGGTGCCTCCGGACGAAATTACACGGGCACATCGGCGATCAAAACGAATACGCGCGTCAATCATCGGGGTTGCGGCGGTTATTACTGTCGTCCTTGGCACCTGGCTCCTCTTTGGAGCGAGTGTGTTTGCCGTCACGAGCATCACCATCGAGGGCGGGTCGGATGTTGTGAGGATAGGCGTGCACACTGCTCTCGATGAGCTTTTCGGGCAGCGAGCGCTCGGCATTCTGCGTCCGACGCGCAACATCATCTTTCTGAATACAGCGCGCGTCGATCAATTTCTACGTGAGAAATTTCCGATCATAAAAGAGATGTCTGTGAAAAAGGAATATCCTCACACGTTGGAGGTTGAGCTCCAGGAGCGTACTGCCATCGGGACCTGGTGTGAGCCGGCGCGATGCCAGTATTTCGATGAAACAGGTGCGCGATGGGGCGATGCGCTCCCGTCACGCGGGCCGTTGCTTCTCTTTGTGGAGGATCAGCGAGACCTCGCGGAAAAGGACTATCAGCGGGAATTTCACGCCGTGGTGACGGTTAAGAAGGGTCTTCCTTCTGTCGGTCTGCATCCACTCACTATCGCATTCCCAAAGGATGCTCCCGGAGATATGACCGTGAGGGTCATCGAGGGGTATGATGTGAAGATTGATGCGCAATCGAGCGTCCAAGAGCAGATTGATACGCTGAGCGTTTTTCTCGCCGACAAGGCTACCGATACTGCGTGGAAGCCACAGTATGTGGATCTCCGTACCAGCGGCCGCGTCTACTACAAGTAATGATTCTGGCGAGGTATTGACAAAATGACAGCAATTTGCTATACTTCTCCTATAAGGCTCAATACCTTATGTTCTTTCTATACCCACGGCTTTGCAAAAAGCCTTGGAATTAGCCAATAATCCTCTCGTTTCCTGCCTAGGCGGGAAACATCGAAGTCAGTATTCAGCCCATGAAATCAATTATCTGGGGCGTTAGAAGAAGACACGGCAGCTCTCGCGGCGAAAGCAAGCGTCAGTTTCTCGATTATTGGCTTATTCCAGGGCTCACGCAGGAAAGGCTTCTTCAAGGGAGGCTGCGTATCGCCTGGAGGGTAGCATGATGCTACCTTGAGTAAGATTACGTACCCGGGGCCGCGCGAACGACAACGGCTCAATCGCGCTGCCCCGTCCCTTACACAAGTTCATACGCATCGCGTATTGATTTGTGTAAGGGCAACTTGTTTCTATTTCACATAAATTCAGATGTGTGAAATAAGACAGCCCTGAACGAGATCGCGTTAGTTTGCGAGAGTCCGATCTTGTTGAGAACGGCAGCCCAGTGGGCGCCCAACGTGCTAAAATGACGTGCCGACGGAGTGGAGCTACTCTCGCAGCTTTGCTACCGTCGGCCCAATCGACCCAGGGACAACCCCTGGGTTTTAATTTACCGTAATATGCCAGACGAAGATTGAGTTCCCAATCACTGCGACGGGCTTGTGGTCCATGAGCCACCGATAGGTGCTTTTGCCTGGCTCGGTTCGATTGGTTGCCTCTTGATAGAACGTTGCCGAGATCGCAATCCAGCCATCGGTCTTGTTGCGTTTGATAAAATCATTCGCATCCTTCCAATAGCTACCCGTGGTGTACACGTATTTGGTTCCGAGATAGTACGTTGGATCAGACCAACCGAAGTAATCCAGCGCAACTGTGGGGATGCCATTTTGATCCATCCACAAGCCGAGTCGTTTGATATCCTGCCCCCAATCGAGATTGCTATCTGCTACAAATCGGTGACCGCCTGCTGGGCCTCCGGCAAGTTGGTTGAAGTATGAGAGGTATGACGGCCAGACACGCACTGATTCAAAGGTGTACCATCCTAGGAGGCCCGCGATTGCCAGAGAGAACCATTGTAGGCGTGGTCGATCATGGACGCGCAACCATTCGATCAATACCCCGAGCCTCCCGGCGACAAACAGTATGGTGAATGGATAGATAGGGAGCAGGTGGCGTACACCAATATTCAGGGTGCTGCGCATGCTAATCGTCCAATAGATGACAAGCCACAAGATCCAAGCCCATTCTTCGGTATTGTCGCTCCAGAAATGGCCCCGCTTATGATCCGTCGGTCGTCGCTTGTGATGAAACGCCAAGGCAGTGAGCGCCATGGAGAAGAGAATCCACCACGCAAGTGGTTCCTTGAGGAAGTAGACAGTTGGGAAATAGCCTGGTCCGCCGGCGGTGACAACGCTGCCCATGTAGTAGATGGTGTTGCCCCCAGCGCTTCGCTGCTGCACCATGGCAAGACCAAGCGCCCATTGCGCGGCTCCGCGAATCAAAGGTTTATCAGATGCCCAGAGAATCGAAGATTTGATAATAGAAGATGGATGGCTATTGAGAATCGTAGCGGTGTCGGAGCGCTGGCGCTCTACCGGATACGAAATAGTGTGAAGGATGTAGACGGGCCACACCACTCCGACAAATGCAACCGCTCCCACGAGAGCTGTTTTGAGCACAAATGTTGAAGCACGAAGCCATCCGTATATCCGATTCCACGCTCCGTCGAGACCAAAGAGAAACGCAACGAGAACGAAGTAGGGTCCTAGGAGGACCGTGTTGAATTTGGCCAATAACGCGAGTCCCAGGGTGAGGGATGCGAGCAGGAATGACGAGCGCGTTTGCTTGCGCAGGTACGCAATAAAGAAATACGTAGACACTAAAATACCCGTTGCCGCTCCCATGTCGGTCGTCACAAGTCTGCCATGCCCCAGAATAGTCGGCGAGAAGGCAAAGAGAATGATGGCGATAAGGGCCGATGTGTCGCCATAGCGCTCCCGTGCCCACTTCCATATGCACCAGCATGCAACAAGGTACACGAGTAGCATCGGCATGCGTGCTGCCATTTTGATCGCATCTGGATTCACGCCTGAATGGAAAATCACTGATCGTCCAAAATTCCACTGACCATTCACATCGGTCGTCCAGGGTGTCGTAGAAAAGGCGGGATTTGAAAAGCCGAGCAGTGGGATGAGCGAAAGGCCAGCTAGGTCCTTGATGAGCGGTGGGTGCTCGGGATTCAATCGCATATCACCTTGCGTTACATATGAGTAACCGGCACCAATATGAGGAACCTCATCAACGATTGGGGCGTCATTGATGGAGCTACTAATGGCAAGCGCCGTTGCGATGAGTACTAACGACAGTGCAACAAGTTCGATGCGTTGGGGTAATTTCATTTGATGGGATCTAAATCGAGTACGACTGCGTTGCGCGGGTATTGGCGCTTCGCAAATTGGTCAGCTGTAATGTAGTAGATATTTTTCTCTTTTTGTTGGGCTGGCAGCCATGTGTCGGTGAGATACATGACCGTTTGACTCGACATGGGAACTCCGCGAACTAAGATGTCTCCCTTGCGTACGACGACGTACTTGAGTGCCGAAGGGGGTAAGGTCATGAGTCTCTGTGCGGCCAGTACATACCGCGCGGTGAATTCATCAGCAACGACGGAGCTTTGTGCCCACTCAACAAAATATCTTCGAGCGTCGACAATGCCGATGGCACCGAGCACCGATAGAACCGCAATGGCTACGATAAGGGTGCTGCGACCGACACAAACTCGATGACCCCAGCTGCCGGGCATGAAACGCAAGGGAATGCACACCGTTGCGTGATCGTCACGCCCATACCATCGTTCCAACCACACATAACACCAGTGCAACCCAATAGCCGCCATGATGTAGACCGCCGGAGCTACGATGAGTGCGCGCAACGCATGCGGCGATCCTTCCGTGGAAAGAAACGCTGGAAGTAGCCCCACAAAGAACCACGACAAAAGCATTGTCTGTACGAGTCCCGGATGACCCCGGTGCTTCCACGAGTGAAAGAATCGCCAAATAGTGTGCAGGAGCCCCATCGCAAAGAATGCCGCCACCGGCCACAAGAGTGCGGGGTCACCAGCCATGTTGTGGCGCCAATTGGAGTCTCCCTTAACAAAGAACATACCCAATGTCTTCGCAACGTTGGTAGCAAGTGCTTGAGCTGGATGATCACTTGCCCAAACGGCGACCTGGCCGGTTCGCCCCGTGAAGTCCTGAGGATTCGCATAGAAATACGAAACCATCGGTATGATTGTCAGGAGCATGACGCCAACCATTAGTGCGGCGCCACCCAATTGTTGATGTCGGGCGATGACATATTTCTCGTGATGAAACACCGCACGTAGTGAAAGCCAGAGCGCAATGAGCGTGAGTGCGATAGCTCCGGGAATCACGCGATACGCTATATAGGTATGGAAGCCAAGACCAAAAACGACGCCGGCCATAGCCCATGCGCGTAATCTATTCGTCTCGATGCCCCGGTACATATAATAAAAACCCCACGTGGTGAGAAGGGGCGCCATGATTGCGCGAAAGCCAATACGGGAAAAGTTGACGTGCCAAAAACCTGTCGCCATAAAGAATGCGGCTATCGCGGCGATGCGCCAATCATCGAATAACCTTCTCGTGAGAAGATAGGTCCCCAAGACGGTGAGGACACCCATGAATGCAGAAACAACACGTAGTGCAAAAGGTGTGTTTCCAAACAGCTTTATTGACTGCGCTTGAATATTAATGAAGAGACCCTCGCGACCGTTGTTATCAGGATAAAATGTTTTGTAGTCACCGGTGCGATTTGCCTCGAGCGCATTATTGCCGTTCATTGCCTCGTCTGGGTAGAGTCCAGGAGGTGCCCACGTCAAACCAGACAGACGCATCACTGTCGCTATCGCAATCACCGAGAGAAGAATAAATAGTTCAGTACGTTTCATATCAACTATTGTAGCACAGCAATCAACACACTCATGCGTGTCGCTGTGGTATACTTGGACATATGGTTGAAACAACTTCTAGTCTCGATGGTCAAATCGCACAGTTGGAAAAAGATCTGCAGGCGCGTCGAACTGCGCTAGGCGTAACGGAGAGCGCGCCCATTGATCGCGAAGAAGTGCAGAAGGTGATTGGGTCTAAGATTGAAGATGCGGTGCAGGCACATGCTCTGACGCCAGCGCCCAATCCCGACGATCTTCCTATTTGGGAATCACCAGATATTTCCGAGCAAGTACAAGAGCTGGTCACGATGGCGTTCGGGCCATCCACTCATTCCGTCGAAGACGCGGTTGCGGCAGCGGTGCGCACCGGCAATCCTGCAATCATCGACGCACTTCATGATGTGCTTACCGATAAACTTCACGACGAATTGGTCAATCGCAACAAACTCAACTCCACGCCTTAATTCGCTATGACCTTCTTGGTTGTTATCGCGCTGCTCGTTGTACTCCTGATGCTTGCAGTGGTTGCGCTTATCGTCCTCAACACGGTCAGAACACGAGGCTCGGTGCATCGCGCCATGGATCTGACATTGCTCTCTTTTACGCTGCCGCGATTCTCGCAGGGCGGACAGCAGCAAGACGATAAAAAACTTATCGGCGTCATGGAGCAGTTGTATTCATCTATTGCGACACTCACTAGTAAAGGTTGGAACAAATTCCTCTACGGAAATCCGTCGGTCGCACTAGAAATGGCAGTGCATCATCAAGGTGAACAGATCCACTTCTATATTGCAGTGCCTTCTGCCTTCGCTCAAAACTTTGGGAAGCAGGTACAGGCGATCTTTCCTGATGCGAGCGTGGAGCGGTCGCAGGATTACACTATCTTTAGCCCGAAGGGGAGTGTAGCGGGCGGATACCTGTCGCTCAAAGACAATTTTATTTTACCCCTGCAGACATATGCGGATCTGCCTTCTGATCCGCTTGGTTCAATCGCGGGCGCTCTTGCGCGTCTGGAGGCAGATGGGGAGGGAGCCTCGGTGCAGGTTATCGTGAGGCCATCAAGTGACAAGGGATTGCGAAAGCTGGCGATGGACACCGCGCGACATATGCAGTCTGGCGTTGATTTCGTTAAGGCTCTCAAGCTGGCAAAAAATCCTCCAAAAAAAGAAAAGAAAGACGAGCCTGATACGCTCATCCAGCCGCCAAAAGTAGCGACAGAATTCGAGAATCGGCTCATCAAGGCGCTACAGACAAAGGCATCAAAACCGTTGTTCGATTGTAACGTTCGTATTCTGGCGTCAGCGTCAGATGAAGTGCGGGCTGGTCACATGGTTGCTGACATCGTTGGAGCGTTTGCGCAATTTGCAGCACCCGATCTGAACGCATTCAAATACAATCAGGTACAAGGTAGAGAGCTGGAGCAGTTTACATATCGCTACGCGTTTCGTCTTTTTGACGCCCGACAATCAATAGAGCTTTCCAGTGAGGAGCTCACCAGTATTTGGCATTTTCCCGTTTCATCCGCCATTTTGCCACGTGTCCGCTATAAGAATTTCAAAACGTCTGAGCCACCATCAGGTATCCCACTCGAAGGTGTGGTTATTGGCACCAATGATTATCACGGGAAAATAACTGAACTGCGCGTGAGCAAAGAAGACCGTCTTCGTCATATGTATATCATTGGGCAGACGGGTACCGGTAAATCCACCACGATGAACCATATGATTTATGACGATCTCCACAAAGGAGAGGGCGTCACGGTTATCGATCCCCATGGTTCACTTGCCGATCAGGCACTGGCCTATGTGCCCAAGGAGCGCGTCGATGATGTTATCTATTTTGACCCTTCAGATACCGAGTTTCCTATGGGACTAAACATGCTCGAATTTGATCCCGCCCATCCGGAGGAGAAGACACTCATTATCGATGAGTTGTTTGAGATCATGAGTAAGCTCTATGACTTGACCACATCAGGTGGGCCGCAGTTTGAGCGGTACTTCAAAAACGCGCTGTTTCTCTTGCTCGACAATTATGATCGACGAGTTCCCACGCTAGCAGATATGTCTAGAGTGTTTATCGATGAGGCATTCCGCAATGACTTACTGGAGCACGAATCCAATCAAATTGTGAAGCAGTTCTGGATTGAGGAAGCTACCAAGACGACTGGCGATCAATCATTAGCAAACTTTGCTGGTTATGTGACCTCAAAGATCGACGCGTTCACGTCAAACGATTTCCTTCGCCCAATCATTAATCAGACGACGAGTGTCATTAATTTCGCAGACGTCATTGAGCACAAGAAGATTCTCGTCGTGAATCTGGCAAAGGGAAAGATTGGTGACTTGAATGCAGACCTCTTGGGAATGGTGATTGTTGGCAAGTTGCGCCGAGCTGCGATGGCGCGCGACACCAAGCGCACGGATTTGGCCCCTCACTACGTGTATATGGACGAATTCCAAAATGTGACCACCAAGAGTATCAATGTCATTTTGGCTGAGGCACGCAAGTATAAATTGGCTCTCATTATGGCGCATCAATTCATCAAGCAGCTTGATGAAAAAACCAAGGATTCAGTGTTTGGTAATGTGGGCACGATGATGGTATTTCGGGTGAGTCCTGAAGACGCAGAGAGCCCACTCATAAAGACCAAATTTGAGCCTGTGTTCTCGCCTGCGGATACATCAAATATCGACAATCAAAACGCGTATGTGAGTATGCTCGTCAATGGACAAGTCGCTCGACCGTGCAATGTGTTTGTATCAAAAGAGATCTACGCAAAAGCGCGGAAGAATGTTCGAGATGCACTCGTTGAAATCAGTCGACTTCGCTACGGGAGACCACGGGCGACTGTTGAAGCTGAGATTCAGCAACGGTATAAATCTAAATAAATTCGCATGCGTATCGTATCAAAAAAGGACATCTATTCCGGACTTATTACAGGAGCGACAACAGGAATCATAGGGTGGCGTGTATTGGATTTTTTGGGTAGTACTCTGCCCATGGGAATCGATCCAGTTGTGTTGCCACTGATCATACCGTTTCTATGGGTTGCTGGTGTTCAGCTCGGATATCTACTCGGGCAATTCATGAAGCCATTCACGCAATTCGGGCGCTTTGCATGCATCGGTTTTGCGAATGCCGCTGTTGATTTCGGCGTGTTCTACGCGCTTGTCGCTTGGGTTGGCTTGACGGCAGCTGCTGCGTTTTCGCTCTTCAAGGCCATTTCATTTTCCTTCGCCACGGTTCATAGCTACTACTGGAACAAAACATGGACGTTTGAGGCGACGACAACGGCGGGTGGTAAAGCTGAATTTTTATCATTTCTGAGCGTCGCGGTATCTGGTCTCTTGGTGAATGTTGCAGTCGCGTCCATGGTCTATGCGGTGCAGCCCGCATCGATAGCCGTCGAGTCATGGGCTGGTATTGCATCCATCGCGGGATCTGCTCTCTCGCTGATCTTCAGCTTCGTCGGATTTCGTGTTTTCGTTTTCAAAAAAACAGTGTAGAGTTCGGGCATGCTCAATCGTACGTATCGACCCACAACGTGGGATGAAGTAGTTGGACAAGATCACGTGGTGCGGACACTCAAGGGAGCTCTGGAGCAAGAGCGGTTTGGCCATGCGTATTTGTTTGCGGGGCCTCGTGGAACGGGTAAGACGACACTAGCACGCATCTTCGCCAAGGCGCTCAATTGTACATCCAAAAAAGCGCGACCATGCGGCACGTGCCAATCCTGTACCAGCATCGCCGATGGGCAGTCGCTCGACCTTATTGAGATTGATGCAGCTTCCAATCGCTCTATCGACGACATGCGAGAGCTCAAAGAGACGATTGGTGTCGCTCCGACGTCCTCCTCCTATAAGGTGTACCTCATTGATGAGGCGCATATGATTACGAAGGATGCATCGAACGCGTTTTTAAAGATGCTCGAAGAGCCGCCAGCACATGTTATTTTTATTCTTGCGACTACCGAGGCGCATAAGCTCATCCCCACGATACTCTCACGTGTGCAGCGGTTTGATTTTAAGCGTCTTACTCAGGGTGAAATCACCGAAAAGATTCGCACAATTGCAACCGCAGAAAAGTTGGACATCGACGACGATGCGGTGAGCGCAATCTGTGCCGCATCCGATGGAGCGTTGCGAGACGCCGAGGTGATGCTCACGAAGCTCGCATCAAGCTCTTCGGGAAAGATTGATGCGGCAGCAGTGCAATCGATTTTGGGGCTGGTACCTCTGTCGTGGCATGCCACGTTTTTAGAGCATCTTGTATCGGGCGATCGTCGCGGCGCTTTGGCATTTCTAGCGACGGTGTCGCAGCAAGGTGCTGATATGGACCAGCTCGCAAAGGGTCTCCTGGAATATCTTCGACATATTATGATTGCCAAGATTGACCCTATTATTCAGCAACAAGCAAAGCTTTCGATGGCAGATATGCAGGCAAAGAAATTTGATGAGTTTGTGTCGACGATGGATGGAAAGCTGCTCGTCAGGATGATCCAATCATTCACGAACGCTCGCAATCAACTCCGAACCAGTCCAATCGCGTCGTTGCCACTTGAGCTCTCTGTTATCGAACTAACGGAACCTACAACACCATGAAAACAGTGCACATTCAAAAGCTCCACCCGGCAGCAATTATTCCCTCCTATGCGCACGTGGGTGACGCTGGTATGGATCTTTGCACGACACAAGCGATCTCGCTTCGTTCACAGCAAAGCGCCTTAGTGCCCACCGGTATTGCCTGTAAGCTCCCACGAGGCACGGTGGGCCTCATTTGGGACAAGAGTGGACTCGCCACGAAGCATGGACTCAAAGTCCTCGGGGGTGTGATCGACGAGGGATATCGGGGCGAGATTTTGGTTGGCCTTATCAATCTCGGGAAGAAGACAATCAAGTTTGAGGCGGGCAACAAAGTGGCACAGATGCTAATCCAGGACATACAACGTCCAGTTATCAAAATCGTCTCGACGCTTGCGTCATCTCAGCGTGGCTCCAAGGGCTTCGGCTCCAGTGGCAAATAAAAACCCGTCGGCGATGCTGGGAGCATGCAGACGGGTTGAAGGAGGCTAGTCGTCGTCCAAGATGTCGAGAAGCGACAAAAACAAATTAATGACATCCAGGTAGAGCGACAAGGCAACGTCGACAGCGTTGTCGAGCGTTGCGGGAATGTCGCTGGCGCGCCACATGTCGTAGCCAATGTAGAGCGCGAAAATCGTCGCTGAGCCCCACTGCACAATGCCGAAGGAGGCGATCTGAGGTACGAACATGCTTACGATCAGAACCACCACCAGCGTCGTGAGAGCTCCGAAGAGCACTCCGCCAATCGAGCGATAGAAATTCGGAAAGAGAAATCCCGATAGTGCCATCACGCCGGCAACGAAGGCAGTCAGGAGCGCGCACTCGGTGACGAGTCCTGGCTTTGAGATGTTGTACTCATACAGCAAGGGTCCGAGCGTGGCTCCGAACGGAATCGCAACGAGATTGAATCCGACAAACGACAGTACTGCGCTGTCGGATATGCTGAGCAGTACGCCCAGCAGCGGAATTACGAGCCCCACTACGAGCAGCTCAAGCGCACTCGGTCGCCACAGGGCGGTCATCGACGACACGATGTAGGTGGCGATGCAACCCCATGCAAGGATGGATCCTATGATGAGGTAGAACGATCCACGGTTCATGTTGTCGTATCCGGTTCGATCAAACAAATCAGTCTTTGGCATCGGCAGCACCTCGAAAGATGTAGAAATTGTGAAACAACCAGAGCAACAATACAGCAAAAAACTAAAGTGTCAATATCTCACCGTGACAGCAATATCTCACCGTGACAGCAATATCGCACCGCGAAATCCTCGAGCGGCGTAGTACGATTGAACGCCATTGTGGTAGACAAAGACAGCGTCGTATCGACGGTCGCCAAATAGAGCGCCGCCACGTTCGCGAATGTTCGGGGGTGTCAGTAACCAGCTAGAGGTAGTGGTATCGACGGCGTCGTAGGACTGAAGTGCTCGATACTGTGCTTCGGTGGCCAACGTGACTCCCATCGCATGCGTAGCCTCCATCGCGCTGTTGGCAGGAGCGTTGGCTTTTCGGGATGTCCGTGCATCTTGATCGTAGCACAGGCTGCGGCGACCCTGAGGGCTTTCCTGAGAGCAATCAATGTAAACAAGACTGGAGTCGATGACAATCACATCAGGCTCGCCTCCAGTTGATTCCATTGCCTGCAGTGAGCGTGCAAGATCAGGATTGGCTTCGACGCTCTTGGTAATGGTGCTCCACGCCACACCGCTATGGCGATGCATATTGTTTTCAAATCGAGACTTCAGAGTAGTGAGTAATTCGCTTGAGTTCATGATTACGGATACTAGTATTATTGCTTTGGTACGACGAGCGAGCACTGCGTTGCGGCCTTTCGAATTTCAATCCGCTTATCAGGACCAACCGTAAGCGCGTCTTCTTGATTGTCGGCATAGATAACAGCAGTGCCTCGCGAGAGGATGACTGCAATAGTGCTGTCATCACGGAGTACGATGTGGTCGGATTGTTCGGTGCTGTTGTTAAACGCCAGACCAATGCCAACCTCGAAGTAGCTATCGGTGATGCTTCGATAGTATGCCGTTGATCCAAATGGCGTCGCAACCACCACGCCATCGCCAATGATCGTTTGTCCAATGGGGCGATCGTTGACGGCAAGTGAATACCGAATCGCATGACGAGGATCCTGATTGTGTACGGTGATGTCGTTGATTGCCGTCAGGGTACGCCCGGCCACTTCGACCTCGAGTTTGATGAGTTTCTCGATAGTGTATGCTCCCGATGCTACGAGACGGAGAACGTCGGCATTGGGAAGAGTCGAGCATCGTTTGCAGATCTGACTATTCTTCAGCACGATCTTTGGAATACCGGGATGGCTATATTCGGAGTGAATCAGTGTACCATCGCCACCATAGCTAATAACAAAATCTGGATCGCGCTCAACGATATGAAAACCCGCCGCTTGCACGGCTGATGCAATCGCTTCGGTCTCTTTCCCGTAGAGTATGACGTTCATTGTAGTATGTATCTTGGAACGGTGCTCATGTACTGTGAATACGATTCACCAAATCGTTGCATATTTATCTTTTCTTCTCTTGGAATGACGATAAAGTGATAGATTGCAATGAATACCATTAGATACAGACCTGCTGGAAGTGTGCCAAAGAGCAAGAATTCTCCAAAGAGAATAAGAAATTGACCTATGTACAGGGGATTACGCGTATAAGCAAATGGGCCATCGGTGATGATACGAAATGTTGGCTGTGTCGGCATAGGGGTCCCATTTCCTTTGCGCATAAAGACAACATAGCAATAGATTGAATTGAGAAGACCAATACCGATGAGACACCAACCAAAGAGTGAATGTGAACGAAGTAGTGCTATATTCAGGCCAATCTTGTCAGCTAAGAGATGTGCACCCAGGGGAAATGCGATGAAATTACCGATATAGTACAGAGGGATTAAAAGTACAACGCTTGGTTTCATCATTTTGCGGCGGTATTGTTCGTCGAGGTCAATTCTTTGCATTGCTGTATTCGGAAACGAACAATGCGACGAATGAGCGCAGTGGGCAGCTTTGCATCGAGCGGGAATTGAATGGTCCCCTTGGACACTTTAAATCGTGTGAGCTCACTAGCAAATGTAGAAATGCCAGCCGCGCCCGGGAAAAAGCTCACATGGTCCTTGAAGCCACCAAAGTGGACAAGATTTTTCTTCAAATAGCGAAATGTAGGAATCCCGTAACGCATTGCCTCTTCCGCGGATGGAGCAGTTGCTGTGATGAGGGCGCGCAGCTGCTGCAGGTAGCGTTTGACGTTTGCTGGGAAGCGAGCGATATAGGCGTCAATTGGTTTCATGAACGTGATGCGACGAGTGCTCACTCTTGTCGCGCGAAGAACTATCAAAGGTATGATTCTTGAGTATAGCGACAGCTAGGAGGGTTGTGATTGGTGATGCGATGACCAGGCCGATACTTGCCACAAGAATGCGCACAATTTCAGTCGCGATGACCTCTGAATTAAGGGTCTCAGCGATGCTTGCGTTTTGTGAATAGAAAAGCAGGAGAAGCGGTAGCGACGAACCTGCATACGCAATTGCCAGCGTATTGACGAGTGCTCCAATGTGCTCTCGACCGATGCGATTTGCTCGGGTGAGGAGCTCTCGCGCCGACATCGACGGTGAAGCTCGTCGGAGTTCTTCAACGGATATCGCCTGGCTGATGGCGATATCATACAGAATACCGAGAAGACCGATCAAAATACCACCGAGCAGTAATCCCGCGATATCGATGGTTGCGCCTGAGACACTGGCTGTGAGGTATAAGACTTCTTCACTTTCGAAACCGGTGAGCCGTGCCATAGAAACTGCATAGGAGGCGAATAGGCCAACGAGGATAACAGTTACGATCATTCCCACTACAGCAGCGAGCGTGGTGCGATTGAATCCGTGAGTAATAAATGATCCAAAAATGATGATGACTGCCGAGACGGCAATGCTCAAGCCGAGCGCGGATACGCTATTGAGAATTCCCGGCAGAAGAACGAAGATAATGAGCACAAGGCTTCCGGCGAGACTCGCGAGACCGCGAAGGCCAGGCATACCCCCGAAGAGGACTACGAGCGCAATAAAGAGGCCAAGCAGCATGCCAAGAGCGGGAAGTCGATACACTCCCGCAAAGCCAATTCCAGTAATGAGTGGCTGGCCTGATTCATCGGTAGATAGTGCGATGTTGACGCGGTCGCCGACTTCTAAGGGGGAGATATCGTTTTGCACTCGCACCGTCGTGCCTTTCCATGTGCCTTCAAGGATGCGAACGTCCAGTTCTTGGATAGTTGCACTGAGCGTCGTCCCTTCGACTACTTCAATGCGTTGCGAGGCAATTTGCTCGATTTTGCCAAGCGTGATAACGACGTCAGTCTCAGCATGCGCGACGCTGAAGCACGCTGCAAAAAGAATGGCTGAAATGAGTGCGATCTTGTGATACATGTGCTGAATTGATTGAGGATATTCTACAGGATTCCATGAATGTGTAGAAGGCTGCGTGCCATGCGCAAAAAACCCACCTCGTGAGAGGTGGGCGCG
>JAGOPO010000004.1 GCA_017992005.1 Minisyncoccota bacterium | reverse complement strand
ACATGCCACCACGACGCAATGGCTATGCCAGTAAGCATGGAGACGCACGCGACGAGAAACATTCGTGAAGCACGCATGCGCGAGATGGTAGCACATCACCCTGCAATCGTGTACTCAATAAAAAACGACCCCTCTTACGAGGGGTCAGCAGGGGCTGGGCTTACTTTCGGGAGACGCACCACGACGCATAGCTCCCAGAAACTGTAGGCCAAAAAGATAAGACCAAATACGACGATCAATACGCTATCGGTCGTGATACAGACCACACCGCAGTAGAGGTGACACACGAACGCGAGGAGGAACCATCCTCGATGCAGAACAAGCGGCAAATACGAAATGGCGCCGACTGCACCAACGAATGTCACGCAGGAGAGTACGGGATAGAGAACCGTTTGCGACAGTGTAAGCATGTCAACAAGCGGAGCAATTGCAGCTAAGATGGCGATCAACATCACCACCGGTCCAAGCGCAAGCCCATAGAGGCGAACCATCTTCACGCCAAGATTCCACGCATACTGAGTGAACACATGCACCTCCCGACAAGAAAAGAGCGATGATGGATTATACCATATCGCTCTTTTCCGTCAATTCCTGTCGCTTTTCTAGTTACACACCCCTGTCGTCGCAAAACAGTTGGGACACGAGTAGCACGAGCCCGCTTTGAACATCAGCGTTCCGCAGGTGCACACGGGTGCGTCCGCATTGGTTGCGGTCAAGCGATGCATCGATGGCTGCGACTGTACAACCGGCGCTGCCACGTGGGCCACCGGAGCAGGTGCCGACGATTGCGCAGGAGCAGCAGAACGCTCGGAAGCTACTAACTCTACATGAGTAGCCATGCTGGGACCACTGTCGGGTCCAAAGATTTCCTCACGGTCTTCCTGATCGAGGAATCGTGTGCCCAGGTAGCGGAAGATGTAATCCATAATGCTCTTTGCGGTGGGGATATCAGCGGTGTTCGTGAATCCAGCGGGCGCAAAGCTCATATCCTTGAATTTGCGTACCAACGTTTTCAGCGGCACACCTGCCTGCAACGATACACTCACCAACGTCGCGATAGTGTCGAGCAATCCCGAGACGGTGCTGCCCTCTTTGGCGGCGACGATGAAGAGCTCTCCGGGCTTGCGCGTATCAGGATAGAGACCAACGGTCATGTACCCTTCGTAGCCACCGACCGAAAACTTGTGCGTCAGCGCTGGTCGCTCATCGGGCAGATGAATGCGAGTGTACCCATTCGATCGCTCAACAACCCCCTCGGTCGCTGTTGCTGGCGTTGCCGTAGCTTTTGACTTCGACGTACTCATCGGTTGCACGCCCTTGGAGCCGTCGCGATAAATGGCGATTGCCTTGAGCCCCATCTTCCATCCCTGCATATAGGCATCATAGACGTCTTCCACGGTTGATGCAGATGGCATATTAATTGTCTTGGAAATGGCTCCCGAGATGAACGGCTGCGCAGCTGCCATCATGCGAAGATGTCCCATGTAGCTAATGGAACGCTCACCATTGGCTGCCTTGAACGAACAATCGAACACGGAGAGATGCTCTGGCTTGAGATGTGGCGCGCCTTCGATCGTCTCGCGGTCCAACAAGTAATCGTTGATCTCCTGCACCTCCTGATCGCTGTAGCCAAGATTACGAAGCGCCGATGGCACCTGCGTGTTGACCAGCTTGAGCACACCGCCACCGACGAGCTTCTTGTACTTGATGAGCGCCAACTCAGGCTCGATACCTGTCGTCGCGCAGTCCATCATGAATGCGATGGTGCCCGTTGGCGCCAATACTGTCACCTGCGAATTGCGCACACCATACTCGCGAGCAAGCTCAAGCGCTTCATGCCACGCGACGCGTGATGCCGCCTGTAGACTGGTGTCGCCGATCTTTGCAGCAGTTGCTTTTGTGTAGAGATCATCGGCCGCCTGTCGGTGCATATCAATCACATTGAGCTGTGGGTCGCGATTGACGCCAAAACCCGCGTAGGGCCCCTTCACGTCCGCGATGAGGGCACTCATGCGGTACGCCTGCCCTGCCATCAACGAGGTGATCTGCCCTGCCATCAAGAGACCTTCGTTGCCATCGTATGGAAGCCCCATGGCCATCAAGAGTGCACCAAGATTTGCGTATCCCAGGCCAAGCTCACGGAAGTCGTTTGCGTTGCGCCCAATCTTTTCGGTTGGGTAACTCGAATAGCCAACGATAATATCCTGCGCAAGAATCACCGTCTCGACTGCGTGACGGAATGTGGCTGTATCGAATGAACCATCTGCGCGCAAGAATTTGAGTAAGTTCAACGAGGCGAGATTGCAGGCGCTGTTGTCGATGTGCATGTACTCGCTGCATGGATTGGACGCGTTAATGCGACCCGTATTGGAGACAGTATTCCAGGCATTGATGGTGGTGTCGTACTGCATACCAGGATCAGCTGAATGCCACGCAGCATCGGCAATCCATTGCATCACCTCACGCGCGCGAACCGTCTCGAGCACTTGCCCGGTCGTGACCGCCTTGAATCCCCATGAGCCATCCTCTTCGACCGCCTTCATGAACTCATCGGTGACGCGTACCGAATTGTTGGCATTCTGGTATGGCAAGAGCGTGTACGGAGTGAAGAGATCTCCATCAAGCGAGTTGGTGATGCCGGATGCTTCGAGTGCCTTTGAGTAATCTTCGATGACACGCTTGCAGTTGATGAAGTCCTTGAGATCCGGGTGATCCACATTCATGACCACCATCTTGGCGGCACGACGCGTGGTACCACCGGAGCGAATCGTATTGGCCACTCCATCGGCACCCTTCATAAATGATACGGGGCCCGATGAAAATCCACCCTTCGACAATGGCTCCTTTGAAGAGCGCAACTTGGACACATTCAATCCGGAACCTGATCCGCCCTTAAAAATCACACCTTCATCGCGGTACCAGTCGAGAATCGAACGCATATCATCGTCGACGGAAAGGATGAAACAGGCAGAGCACTGTGGCTTGTCATGGACGCCCACATTGAACCAGACGGGAGAGTTGAAAGAGAAGTATTGATTCACCAACAGCCACGTGAGATCTTCCGTGTATCGCTCCGCATCGTCTGCTGTTGCAAAGTATCCCCCCTTCACCCCCCAAAATCCTATCGTCTTTGCAACGCGATCAATCATTTGCTTCACGCTTGTCTCGCGCTCGGGAGTATTCTGCTGACCACGGAAATATTTGCTCGCCACAATATCGGTCGCAGTCTGCGACCAAAACGATGGGACCTCAACGCCAAGCTGCTCGAACACCACCGCGCCGCTGGCTTTGCTGATGCGAGCATCACGCTTCTCCCAGGTGATCTCATCGTAGGGATGATTGGCTCCGAAGAGTCGCTCCCACGTGAATCCTGTTTTTTTCTTTCCCACCGGGATCACGCGCTCCTTGGGGGCACTCCCTGACTGCACCTGACTCCGAGACTGCGGCGGCGTGATATCCATCGGCGGTGGGAACGCATCCGCGGGGGCACCCAAGCCACACGGTGGGGTGTGGCGGGGCGGCGGTATGCATTTGTGAACTTCATCCTCTACGGAGGATTGGACTACCATTGTAGTCTGTCTCTGTGGGGTCGCAATGTGGATAATTTTTATGGCGTCTGCACTCCTGTTTTGAGTCGTTTTGACAAAGTAAATTAATGTGCTATAATTCTATTAGGCCGTTTTCTCATTTCCAAGGAGGCTCCCGTGAGCATTGTCAACTACTTCGCAAGCTTTGTGTTGATGTTTTCGTTTCACCTCTACACAGGCTTCGCGCTAACATCGAAAGAACAGGTCGCCGTGGTTTTGGCAGCCTGGGTCGTCCTCACCCTTGGCGACATCGCCGATGAGATCAAGAGTGGCGTGAAGCGTCTCCCGAGCGAGCAATCCAAGTCGTAGCTCCAACTCGCCCCGTTCCGCCGTCGCACTCGCGACGGCTTTTTTGTACTGATATTTGACTTCTATACAATATAACGTACAATATGTTCACGTTCATTTCGAGAGAGGATACCCATGCAAGTTAAGGCGTTTCAAATAGCGGGCAGCCAGTTTGCGGAGGACGTGGAACTCACCTGTGATGCCCTCAACACCTGGCTCCGCGAGAACACCATCTTTCCGTCCGATATTGCGAACGGGACATTCGCATTAACCACCACACGCGTGAGTGAGCGCCGCGTGGTGGTGACAATTCTCTACGATGAGAAAGAACTGGAACGTCGCCGTAAAATTCGCGACGAGGAGATCACAGCTCACCGATTCGGCGTGAAGTGCTAAGTCTCAGCCGTCGCATCCGCGACGGCTTTTTTTGTGCATTACTATTTTTGACACGAGATACGTGCATGCGATAGTGACGCAGAAGAGATCTTTTATCTTCGGGAGGTGCGCATGCACGTCATCGTAGCATTCGTCATCACGACACTCGTTCATTTCTGGGCTAGCATATCGAGCAACCCGCTCACCGTAGTGCAATACGTAGCACTGATGCTCTCCATCGTGGCGCTCCTTGAACTACACGACCTCGTGCGAGCACTCAATCGCATCGCCAACATTCAGCATCGTGCGTATCCACGATAGATCAAAACCCCGACACATGTCGGGGTTTTTCTTGTGCCGCTCCGGCACCTGCGCCCTCCTTGCGCACTGGTCATGCGCCTTCGTCGTGCATCAGGGCGCATCCGCTGACGTAGTATGAAATCGGCTTCGACCCGTCCGTAGGCCGAACGAATATCCTGAGTGAGTTGGCGTAGCCAAGCGCCCAAAGGACGGCTTTGGGGAGGCAGAAGCGAGCAGACTCAACGGCTACCATGACGATATTAGCCGTTGAGTAGTTGTGAGCGACGCTGGAAGGGCGCGAGTGTACTCACGTGGCCCCTCCAGACATTATTTCATCTTACGTCGGATGAAAGCAGGAATATCGAGGTCGAAGTCACCATCAGATACAGATGGATCTGTAATCGTTTCACGCATCGGCTGGGGTTGCTGTTGTGGTGCCATTGCCTGAGGCTGAATAGGTGGGGGCGTGTAGGTCTGCTGTTCTGGCGAGCGCGTGGGTTGTGATTGACGAATCTCACCGCCGAAAAATCCCATGTCAGAAGCAGGTGGTCGTGCTTGGTTGGTGATGGTGGCGCGATTCGGCTGGAATCCTCCGGTGAAACCAGTAGCGATGACCGTGACCTTCAGCTCACCCTTTTTGAGCTCACCAACTTCGTCGTAGCCCATGCCAAAGATAATGTTGGCATCGCGATCCACGTGCTGGGTGATGATGCTGGCTGCTTCTGCAACTTCTGCCATAGAAAGATCCTCGCCGCCGCGAAGGTTCAAGAGCACGCCTTTGGCGCCCTCGATAGACACGTCCAAGAGCGGAGAGTTGATGGCGAGCTTGGCTGCCTCAACGGCGCGGTCATCCCCGGTCGCCACACCAATACCCATGAGTGCGGAGCCGGAATTGGCCATGACCTTTTTTACATCATTGAAATCGGCATTGATGATATCGTGCCGTGTGATGAGATCTGAAACGCCTTGGACTCCCTGACGGAGCACGTCATCGACAATCTGGAATGCTTCGCGCGCAGGTGTCTTGCGATCGATGATACTCAAGATGCGATCGTTGGGGATGACAATAATGGAGTCTACTTTTTCGCGCAAAATAGTGAGACCTTCTTCGGCAAGTCGCATACGCGCATTGCCCTCAAACATAAATGGCTTGGTGACCACAGCGACGGTGAGCGCACCCATCTCGCGTGCGATATCAGCGATGACCGGCGCTGCGCCCGTGCCCGTGCCACCTCCAAGACCGCAGGCGACGAACACCATGTCGGCTCCACGAAGAGCGGCTTGGATATCTTCTTTGGTATCGATAGCAGCCTGGCGACCCACTTCCGGATTCATTCCAGCGCCAAGTCCACGCGTGAGTGACTTGCCGATGTGCACCTTCACCGATGCAGGGCTGTTGTGGAGTGCCTGCGCGTCGGTATTGACGGCAATGAACTCAACGCCATGAATACGCGACTCGATCATGCGCGTAAGTGCATTGCAACCAGAACCTCCAACACCAACAACCTTCAGTCGTGCAAATGTTTCAAATTGTGGCTTTACTTGTGGCATAGAATTTTCAGGAGAGGGACTTCGCTGCGTGCCATTACGGGGCAATCTCTCTATTTAAACCTTATAAGACCCTACTGGGGTCTACCATAAACAAAAAGAGGGCGCAAATTGCGCTCCCTCCGCTGTGTATAACCTTGTGGATAAATCAACTAGGGAAGGAAATTCTTGAGCCACTCACGAGCAATCTGCATCCATCCACTCATGGCGGTCGGTTCGCTCACGCGTCTCCCCTCACCAATCTCGCGCTCGTATCCCCAGGCGACAAGTCCTACCGCAACGGCAAATGCAGGATCCATTGCTGCATCAAATGCCTGCACGTTGACGAGCTTAGCACCTTTCACCGGCAACGCGAGTGAATCGCGAACCAGCGTGAGGAAGCCATTGAGCTTGGAGCCTCCGCCAGAGACAACGATACCCGCTGGCAACAGCTGCTCCTTGCCGGCCTTGCGAAGCTCATCGGAGACCATCTCTAAGAGCTCATTGGCGCGAGCGTCAACGGCACCCATGAGTGCGCGTCGGTCTGCCTGAAATGGCTCATCCATATAC
The DNA here is from genome assembly GCA_017992005.1 of Minisyncoccota bacterium. Lineage (GTDB taxonomy): Bacteria > Patescibacteriota > Minisyncoccia > 2-02-FULL-40-12 > GWA2-44-9 > JAGOPO01. The sequence goes on along the minus strand of JAGOPO010000004.1, from coordinate 47,295 downwards.
GAGCTCAGATCGACGAGTTCTGGCTTCTTGCGACGATCAGCGCGCTCGTTGACCACCGCCACATCAACCTTGATCCGCTCCGCAACCTCGAGCGATGTCTTCAAGAGAATCGCCAAATCGTTGGTGATGTGTCGCGACCCCACGCGCATGATGGCGCTATGGATCATGTCTGCCTGATCCCACACCGTCAGCGATGCGGTACCCCCACCAAAATCAAGATGGGCGACGCCAAATTCCTTTTGGTGCTTGTCGAGCACCGCCATCGATGCAGCAAGGGGCGCAAACACATACCCCGCAACTTCTACACCGCACTCATTGGCGCACTTGGAAATATTTTTGAGGTGACGTGATTGGCCGTGCACGATGAGCACGTCAGCTTCGAGACGAACACCCTTCATGCCTAATGGATCGCGCACACGCTCGGTGCCATCGATAATAAAATCGCGAGGAAGAACGTGAATGATTTCACGATTCGGCGGGAGCGAGACGACTTGCGCCGTTGCGAGCACACGCTCGATGTCGCTGGCGGTGATTTCACCGTCAGCACGCGCGATAGCAATCGTGCCCTTGGAAACTTGCGTGCCAATGTGAAGCCCGCTCACCGACAGATATGCGCGACGCACGGGAACGCCCGCCATCGTGGATGCCTGCGAGAGCGCCTGCCGCACCATTTCTGTAGCTTCCTTCATATCGACAATCTCGCCTGCACGAAGTGCCGATGTCGAAGCAACAGAACCAACGCCGATGACGGAGGCTTGCGCTGCACCTGGATCCACCTGCGCGACGACGACCTTAATACTGGTATTGCCCGTGTCGATGCCGCAGATAGTGTAGGGGGTGCTCACGTGGAAAGTCGATTGAGGATTTTTTTCTCGGCTGCTCGCATTGTCTTTTCATCGGCGGTGCTACGCTCATGATCATATCCGGCAAGATGCAAGAGTCCATGTACGATGGTCCATTGCATTTGATCGCGCACCGATAGCCCCGACTCCTTGGCATGCTCGCCAACAACATCGGGACAAATAAAAAGGTCACCAAGCAATACCGAAGTATAGCCTTTTTGTGCGTCCATGTGGAGTGGAAAAGATAGCACATCCGTTGGCGTATCAATGCCCCGACGATTTCTATTCAGGGTGCGTATACGAGTCGCATTCACAAACGTGATACCGACCTCGGCCGCTACGCCTTTGGGAAGCTTGAATGCGTGTTGCGCCTCCTCACAGATGCGCGCACAAACAGCACGTGATGGCACGCGACCTTTGGTGCAATTGTTGAGCACCAGCTCTATCATCGTTATGCGCTCAACGCTTCTTTTACGAGTTCATTGACGCGCGTACCATCGAATTTCCCCTTCGTCTTCGGAGCAACGGCGCCCATCACGCGCCCCATGTCTTTGATGCCAGCGGCACCGGTCGACGCGATCGCCTCGGTAATCAATGCACGCACGGCATCTTCGCTGAGCTGCTCAGGAAGATACTTCGTGAGCGTTTCTGATTCTGCTTTTTCTGCAGCAGCAAGCTCGGGGCGTCCTGCGGCCTCGTACTGTACAACGGCATCGCGACGCTTCTTGATTTCGCTCATTACCGCTTCCATCGTTTCTTCATCCGTGAGCACTGCTTGCGCGGCGACATCTGCCTCCGATACCACACCTGCCTTCATGATGCGAGCACGCTTTTCAAGCTCGCGATTTTGAATGACCGACAAAAGCATCACGAGGGTGCTTCGAGTAACCGTATCTCCCGCCTTGAAGGCGACCTTCATATCTTCTTTTATAGTGTCTTTGAGTGACATCGAGTATGGCTCCGTCCAACGGACGGAGCGCGAAAATTATTACAGATCTATCTCCTGCTTCAGACGACGCTTTGCTTCGTCGAAGTTTTCTTCGGAATATTTTCCGAGCTTCTCAAGATTCAATCGGAGCTTGCGCAGGTGCATGCCCATGATGGCGCGATTCTTTTCCATGCGCTCAGTTACTTTCTTGGGGCGATGCTTGAGGCTCTTGCGACGAATGAGGACGCCGGACTGCTGCACAAAACGCGAAAAGCGGCGCAGCATACTGCCCGTTGATTCATTCGGCTTTCGTTTGACTTCTACCATTGTGGTGACCTCCTTTCCATATATCTAGGCCGTAGGGCGCTAGGGGGTCGTTCCCAGTGGGACCGACCGCTCAGCGTCGTACTTGCGTACGTGCTACTTTGATTTCAATCGCTTCTTCAATTCATCAATAATCTTCTCCAGCGGAATGGTCTCTTGAATCCCCGTCTCCATCTCGCGCAAGATGACGGTGCCCTCGAGCGCCTCTTTCTGTCCGAAGATGAGCGCGAAGCGAACATCGTAGCGCGCCGCCATGCGAAGCTGCCCCTTGATGGTGTCGCGACTCAAGCTGTAGCGGACCTCGATACCCGACTTGCGAATCTCCTCGAAGAGCATGAGTGAACGCTTCTTTGCGGCTTCACCCAACTGCGACAAAAATACCTTTGGTCGTGGACCCGATTCTGGAACTTGTGCGTTGCGACCCTTGAGGCGCGCAACGATGCTATCGACGTCGAGGTACCAACCGGCTGATGGCGTCTTAGGCCCACCCAACAGCTCAGACATCTTATCCATGCGAGAGCCGCGGATCACCATGAGACCATCGAGTGCCACCTGCCCCTCAGATGCCGGGACTGAATCGAGAATAAACTGCCAGATGGTATGCGTTGCAAAATCCTCATCGGACACCAACGTGTGATCGATGACGTAGGGAACCTTGCCCTCATCGAGGAACTCCAAGAGACTCTTAAAGTGCGCGCGCGCCTCGTCGGACAAGAAGTCAACGGATTGTGGCGCCTCACGTGCGAGCTCATTGTTTTCTGACGAGAGCAATGTCAATCCACGGAACGGATGCTCCTTGGCGGCGTTGACCACCGCGGCGTTCATGCGCTTTGCATTGTTTTTGAAGAAATCACGAAGTGCTCGGAGATAGGCGGGGCGGCTGGCCATGTCGCCAATCGTGTTGAGACGAACGGTAAAGGAGCCCATCGCGAATGCTTCGATGGTGCGGCATCCCAAAAAGAGCAGCTCTGCATCGACAGCGCTGGAATCGTCGCCGATTGTCTGTACGGCAAGCTGCCAGTGCATGCGATGACCACGCTCAACCGGTACCAGCACGGGTGTGTTAGTGAACATTTTGACTGGATGTGGCAACGCCTGCATACCGTACTGCAAATAGGAGCGCATCAACGAAGGCGCAGCTGACGCGCGCAACGCGACCGTCATGCCGTGGCTCTTGCCGGTGACCAGTCGTCGTGCGAGATCAGCGTCGCTGGACGCAACGGGACGGGTGAATGTTTCCGCGTGCTCGATAGGAGCGAGGTCGATGCGATTGAAACTATAATCTGCCAAGAGTCCGTTGGCCTTGCGCCAAATGTAGTGCCAATACTTCTGATCCTCTGGTGGTATGTCAAAATAACCCTCGGGTAATACTGGTACGGATGATTTTGTTTTTGCTGCCATAGAATTGAAATGCCGATGTGAGCCCCCTACTCAACAACGGGAGGATACTCTGTGCGGGGAATAAAACTAATCTCGTCAAATGGGAATAGGCGAAGCCACGCAATACCAGCGAAGTGAGATTTCTTCACGGGACCAAACATGCGGCTATCGCTGGAATGCTCGCGGTTGTCGCCCATCACGAAGTATTCATCTTCGCCAAGGGTAACTTTGGTACCGCAGTAGAGCGGATTGGTACTCAAACTACAGAACGTCGGATTGGAGCTCGGAAGATATCCCTTCTCCGCGACGGTAAATCCTTTTGGATAGGTACTATTGAACACCGTGACCTTGTTGTCTCCTGCAAGAATGGATTCGCCTGGCAATCCGAGAATACGCTTGATGTAGTAGTCTCCGGGATTGTTGGGTGGGTGGAAGATGATGACATCGCCACGCTCCGGGAATCCGAGCTTGTAGGTCCACTTATCGACGAGAATGTACTCTTTCGTGTGGAAGTTGGGAAGCATCGATGCTCCATCGACGAAAAACGGCTGAATCACGTAGTACCGAACTGGCAATATAATGACCAGTGATACGAGCACCACGCGAAGCGTCTCCCAGGTAAACGAGAACAGCTCCCCTAGAAACCCTGATGAGGGTGTCAGCTCCGGAGTCGATGGATCAGTCGCCGGTGAAGGCGATGGATTGGTATCAACAAAAGAGGGCTGATGGGGCTTCGGTTCGTCCATAAACGCTAGGAAATATGCGGGTGACGTTTGATAGTACCACAGTTTTTTACTCGATTCAAGCTGATTGACTTTTCATGCATTTTATGCTATACTATATACACGGTGCCTGAATAGTCGGGTATCTAACAAGAAAGCAGGACTCCATGTTCTTTGAGAAAGTCTCCGACCCCGTCACCGCGCTCTACCTCTTCATCGCGATGGTTGCGATCCTTTGGACGGGCGCTGGTCTCTTCATTCAGGAGATCCTGAAGGAGAGCAAGCATAGAGTCCGGACGCTCGCGTGGAGCGCCGTGTACCTGGGATGGTGGCTGGGATTCACGACCATGGTTTCGATCATGGCTGGTCCCATCAACGGATCGTCCCTCGCCTCTTTCGGTGAGGCGGCGATTCTGATGCAGATTGGACTCGCCGTGGTTGGATTCATCACCGCGGTAATGATCACCACCTGCGTCGCGCTCGCGGAAGTCACGCGAGTGCTCAATCAGCAGTTCTCTCGGGGAGCTCAACGGTAGCTCCCTATCCCCCTTCCTGCGCCCCTCTTCGGAGGGGCCTTTTCGTACCTTGACTTTTCAACTATTTTATGCTATACTATATACACGTTTGTCGCAGTTAAGCGGCACATTAAAAAGGAGATACCCAGATGAACGTCCTAGACGTCATCGAAAAAAGCCACTTCAGTGTGGGCCACGTCGGCGCCATCGTAACCGTCGCATACTTCCTCGTATTCATCGTGGTTGCTACCATGCGAGGTAACGTGACGATGCAGCGCGACGTGAGCGGAACGTATCGTTTGAGCTCGCTGACCAACTCAATGCTGAAGGCGCTCAAGATTCCGTTGCTGCTCACGGCACTCGGATTCATTGCGGCACTCGGCAGGGCGACGGATTGCGTCGATCATCTCTACGATTCACACGATGACGCATTTGTCGTCGGATGCGATGCAGTCGTGACGTACGACGCTCCGAGCAACATCAACTGGATCGGAACCGCTTACAACGGGTTTGGAGACGTGACCATCCAAATTCAGTTGTATGTCGCATACGCCGTATTCGCCCTCGTACTGGGAATGCTTGCGTGGGCGCTGTTCATCTGCCTGCGGGTTGGGTGGATGGCGCTGCTGAAACCAACGCTGAAGCTCATAGAAAGGACCCTACGCAGGATCCCCGTCCGTTGGTAACCGAACCTCAAGGTCCCGATGACGAATCGGGACCTAATCGTATTATTAAGATGCATGAATGGTTCATGCATTGACAAGGAGGCGTTATGTTCTCGGAAATCCCGAACGGGACCCTGGCGTTCTACACTGGCATCGTCGTACTGTGGGCGGTCGCAAATCTGCTGGGACGGAAGTTCTTCCGAAAGGGAAAGAATCAGTCCAAAAAGACGTTCTTTCTCAATCAGTAGCATTCGCGCCGGCCCCACGCCCCTCTTCGGAGGGGCCTTTTCGTACCTTGACTTTTGAGCATTTTAGCTGTAGAGTACTGCGTCGTTCTCTGACAACCTAGTTACCTAAAGGAGGGCTCTATGCCCGAGAAACCGTCCTGTCTTCTTCCCTACGATGTGAAGTTCATTCACTACGATCTGGAGCTTGAACCTGATTTTGTGAATTTCACCTTCCGTGGTGTGGTCAAAATCACCTGTGAGTTTGATCACCCGACGGATCGTATCACGCTCCACAACGCGGGCCTGTACATCACGCACGCGAGTCTGAGTTACGAAAATCAGCATGGCAACGATTGCCAGGCTACATCCGTAGGTCTTCTCCATCATCCGGCGGAGGAAACGGTCACACTCGTCTTCGGCGCCATCGCACAAACGAAGCACGCGCTGCTAACCATCGCGTACGATGGCATCCTCAACGACTCCATGCGTGGCTTCTATCGAAGCTCGTACGTCGCCGCTGACGGCACCACCAAGTACTTGGCCGTGACGCAGTGCGAAGCAACCGACGCACGTCGTGTACTCCCCTGCGGGGACGAGCCGGCGCTGAAGGCGACGTTTGCTGTCACGCTCATCGTGCCCGAGACGATGCGTGCGCTGTCGAACATGCCCGTCCACGTTGCCGTCCCGCATGACGAAGGCAAGCGGAAACTGCACTTCGGGGTCACCCCGAAGATGTCCACGTATCTCTTGGCCATCGTAGTCGGCGAACTCGACTTCATCGAGACTGAGATGAAATCGGGCACCCGTGTGCGTGCCTACACAACGCCCGGAAAATCGGAACAAGGACACTTCGCACTGGAGACAGCTTGCCGAGCACTCGAGTTCTACAACGAATACTTCGGAATTGCCTATCCCCTGCCCAAGTTGGACATGGTTGCCATTCCCGACTTCGCTGCCGGCGCCATGGAAAACTGGGGACTGGTGACGTATCGCGAAAACGCGGTGCTCATCGATCCCGTGCATTCATCGGCTGCCGCGTACAAGCGCGTCGCTGAAGTGGTCTGCCACGAGCTCGCACACATGTGGTTCGGAAACCTGGTCACCATGACCTGGTGGACGCACCTCTGGCTCAACGAAGGTTTTGCGACCTGGGTTGCCAGCCACGCGATGCACCATCTGTTTCCCGACTGGAACGTGTGGAATCACTTCGTTGCCGATGAGTACGAAGCGGGCCTCCAGCTGGATGCTCTTCGCTCGACCCATCCCATCGAGGTTGCGGTGTCGCATCCCGATGAGATTTCGCAGATCTTCGATGACATCGCCTACGCAAAAGGTGCGAGCGTCATTCGCATGATCCACGAAGAGCTCGGCGCAGAAGCATTTCGCGAGGGATTGCATCGCTACCTGCATCGCTTTGCCTACGGCAACGCGTCGACGGATGATCTGTGGGCGGCACTGAGCCAAGCATCCGGACAGGATGTGGCTGCGCTCATGAGCAGCTGGACCAAACAGCCCGGCTTCCCGATCGTGCACGCCATCACGGATATCGACGACGATCACACGACTCTTCTTATCGAACAAGAACGATTCATCGCGGACGGATCGTCACTTCACGATGCAGAGCGAAAACAGCGCTGGAATCTTCCTCGACAACTTCACTACTCTCTCGAAGGCTCCTCGACCAAAATCAATCTGGGGCAATCATCCTTCGTCCGAGTACATTACAGCAGGGATGAGCTCCGTAGTTTGGGGTACTGCGTTGAAAGCGGATATCTGACCGCGCTGGATCGCTACGGCATCATCAGTGATGCTCACGCGCTCACCCGTGCGGGCAAAGTCGACGTCGTCGAACTCCTGACGCTCATCACGATGTATCGTCGGGAAACGGATTACACCGTCTGGACTGCAGTCACCGCAGCGCTCACCGATCTTCGTTCACTTATTGAAGACGACGCGATGCTCGTGCGACGATTCAAAGAATTCGAGTGTCGCATGCTGATTCGCATTCATGGCATCCTCGGTGTCTTCGAAAGTCCTGATGACTCGCATGACACGAAGCTCCTTCGGGGACTGATCATGGGTGCCATCGGATCGGCGGGTAATCGCACGACAATCCACCAGGCTCGAGCACTCTTCATGGATCACTTCAGTGGCACGGAGATTCTCAATCCCAATCTTCGTGCGGCAACGTACAAACTCATTGCACGCGAAGCGAATTGGGACTACTACACCAAGCTCATCGCACTACTCGAACAAGCCACACTGCAAGAGGAGCGCGTGCGAATCCTGCACGCCATGGGGCTCGTTGAAGAGTCGGCGATCATCCAGGATCTGCTAGCGCTCATCTTTGAACGGAAGCTCATTCGCACGAGTGACATCGTCTATGTCATGCCAGCGATGGGATCACATCCCGGCGGGCGACTCGCTCTGTGGGATTACGTCCGCACCAACTGGGGCGTCATCAACGAGTCCTACGGTAAAGGCACGAGGATGATATCGCGCATCCTGGAAGGCATGATCTCCGGTCACGCAACGACGAATGCTGCTGACATGTTTGAAGTGTTCTTCCATCAAAATCCCGTACCAAGTGCGACGTCAAAAATCGCTCAGTCCATTGAGACTATTCGAACGCGCGCTGCATGGCGTCAGCGCGACTCAGTAAAGATCGCTGAGTTCCTTTCCGAATTCTGATACGTACTCCCCGCCAGCAATGGCGGGGATTTTTTTGTGATTGCAGTCGTACGCACATTCTTCTATACTCATCCCATGAAACTTATCGTTGGCATCGGCAACCCAGATGCGGAATATCTCCTCACTCGCCACAACGTTGGCTGGCAGTTTTTAGACTGGCTTCAAAAGAAGTATAAGGGCGATGCATTTGAAGAAAACAAGAAAGTGCTCGGCATGGCAGCTACTATAGATATAGAAGGCGAGAAAGGATGGCTCCTCAAACCCACCACCTACGTCAATAAGTCCGGTGATAGTGTTCGAAAGGCAAAACCGTGGGCGAAGGCAAAAAACACCGACATTATTGTCGTGCACGACGATCTCGACATTCCGTTTGGTATGTGCAAATTTTCGTTTGAGAAAAATTCTGGCGGTCATCGCGGCGTGCAAAGCGTTATCGACTCGCTGAAGACAACGAAATTCTATCGCATCCGCATCGGTACAGGTGTACGAGCGCTCGATAAAGCGCGTGATGAGTCGGATAAAAAACGTGATGAATTTGTGAAAGATTTCGTACTTAAGAAATTCACCCCTGCACAGCATGAGGAGCTCAAGGCAATCTTCAAAGAATGCGAAGTTCGCCTCTTCCAAGCGCTCAAGCACGGCTAACGCACGCATGGCAACCGACTACCCCATCGCAGGCATGCACTGTCGCTCCTGCGAGATACTCGTCGAACAACACATCCAAAAAGTCCCCGGCGTGCAATCCGTTGAAGTCCATCACCGCACAGGAATTGCTCGCGTGACACCGCAATCGGGACAGACGCCAAACGAAGACGCCATCAAGCAGGCGATTCGTGACGCAGGATACACCCCCTCACGAGAACAACCGCGACCGTGGATTGTCCGCGACAGCAACCAATGGATTGAAGCGATGGTCGCGTCGTGCTTGGTATTTGTGCTGTACATTGCCGCGCGACTCCTGGGGATCACATCGATGTCAGCATCGATAGGCTCATCGGTGGGCATCGGGGTTGCAATTGTTGTCGGCCTTACTGCGGGCGTTTCCACCTGTGCCGCACTCGTCGGTGGCCTTGTGCTAGGATTTTCCGCACGCCACGCGGATACACATCCACACGACACACTCTTGCAACGCCTTCGTCCTCACGCGTTTTTTCACCTTGGTCGCATCGTGGGATTTGCGCTCTTCGGTGGTGTGATTGGTTTTGCTGGATCAGCGCTGCAGCCATCTGCGCTTCTCTTGGGAGTCCTTACGATGATTGTGGGTGTGGTGATGATTTCCTTAGGTATCAAACTCACCGAGCTAGTACCACGTGTTGATACACTTCTTACGCTTCCACCGAGCATCGCGCGAACATTGGTCATCACCGCCGAGCATGCCTACAGTCACTGGCGAGCAATGCTCACCGGCGCGCTCACCTTTTTTGTGCCCTGCGGATTTACACAAGCGATTCAATTAGCTGCAGTCTCATCTGCGAGTGCTGCGCAAGGAGCGCTCATGATGGGCGCATTTGCAGTGGGAACTACTCCGGGGCTTCTTGGTATCGCTGCCCTGTCATCACTGGTTCGAGGACCCTTTGCTCGTTTTCTCTTCAAGGTGATTGGCGTTCTGGTTATTGGGCTAGGCGTCTGGAATATGAGTAATGGACTAACCTTGAGTGGCATCGCACTCCCTTCGCTGTCCGAAAAAGTCCAGGGCCCCCTGGCGGAGCTTCGCGGAGGCACGCAATACCTAACCATGAAGCAAGGAGAGATTGGATACTCACCGAATACATTCACTATTCGAAAAGGCGTTCCCTTCGTATGGACAATCACCTCCACGAGCTCATACACCTGCGCATCAACGTTGAGTGTGCCATCGCTGGGCATTCAAAAAAATCTTGCGCTCGGAGACAATGTGATCACCTTTACGCCATCGCGCAGTGGCACGATTCGATTTAGTTGCTCTATGGGCATGTTTGGGGGCGAAATAACCGTCATCGATTAATATGGCCAAAAAAACAATCTCCATCCGAGGCATGCACTGCGCGTCATGCGTCCTACTCATCGAACAAACACTCAAGAGCGTACCCGGCATCACGGAGGCAAATGCAAATCTTGCAACGAACACAGCAACAATCACCTTCGACCCCCAGAACGTCACCGATCACGATATTGCGGAAGCCGTCAAAAAAACGGCCTATGAAGTAGCCCCCGAACAGCACGAGGGCATGTCCGCTAGCGAACATTCTGCTCACCTCAAGCGCGAGAGCGCGCAAGAGCTCAAATCGCTTCGACGAAAGGTCATCATATCGCTTGTGTGTGGCGCGCTCATCATATGGGGTGGCGTTCCTGGACGTGCCGCAACGGCTCCCTCGCTCCTTACGCAACCGTGGCTACAACTCCTCCTGGCGACTCCCGTCCAGCTTTGGATTGGCTTGGTCTTCTATCGTCCCGCATTACGCGCTGCTCGTCATGGCACCTCAAACATGGACACGCTCGTTGCCATTGGAACAAGTGTCGCGTTTGCATATTCCACCGTCATCACCATCGCGCCAACACTCGTGACGCGCATGGGCATCATTGCGATGCCGTACTTTGATGTCAGTGTGGTCGTCATTGGCCTCGTACTTCTGGGTCGCTACCTAGAAGCACGCGCAAAATCAGGAACCTCGGAAGCCATTGAAAAGCTCATGGGACTCCAGGCAAAAACAGCCCGCGTCCTTCGCAACGGACAAGAGCTTGATATTGCCATCGAGGAGGTTGTCGTCGGTGACACGATTCGCGTACGACCGGGCGAGAAAATTCCCGTCGATGGTGTGATTGCCGAGGGCAGCTCTGCACTCGATGAATCGATGGTGACGGGTGAAAGTATTCCGGTTGATAAGAGCGTTGGCGATACCGTTATCGGCGCAACGCTGAACGTGCAGGGGTCATTCCTCTTTACCGCCACAAAGATAGGATCCGAAACGATGCTAGCGAGTATTATCAAACTCGTCCAAGACGCACAGGGGAGCAAAGCGCCCATTCAACGCTTGGCCGACCGTGTCTCATCGTACTTCGTTCCCGTGGTATTAGTGCTCGCCGTTCTGACATTTGTAGTCTGGTATTTCGTTGGCCCATCCCCCACGCTCTCCTACGCGCTCCTGAACATGGTTGCCGTGCTCGTCATCGCCTGCCCCTGTGCTATGGGCCTGGCAACACCAACAGCTATCATGGTCGGAACCGGTGCTGGTGCGCAACGTGGAATCTTGATAAAAAATGCGGCGGCACTCGAAGTCGCCCACTCAATCACCGCGGTGCTGCTTGATAAAACAGGAACACTCACCGAAGGCAAGCCGCGGGTCACTGGTGTTATCGCCGTAGATGGATACACCGAATCAGACATCCTTCGTTTGGACGGGACACTCGAACAATCCTCGAGCCACCCGGTCGCGAAAGCCATCACCGATGAGGCACGTTACCGAGGAATCTCGCTGCAGGGATCACCGCAACAGTTTGAGGCCGTCGCCGGATTTGGCATTCAGGGACTCGTTGAGGGTAAGCATCTCGTGTCGGGCGCTGAACGCTTCATGCAGATGAAAAAGATTGATGTAACTCCTCTGCGCGCACGAATCGATGCGCTCATGGACGGTGGCAATATGCTCACCATCGTTGCAGCCGATGGCATCGCCATTGGAGCTATTGCGATTGCCGATACCATCAAGCCAACTGCGCGACAGACGATAGACTCACTGAAAAAAATGGGAGTATCAGTTGCCATGATAACAGGTGATCACGAGCGCGTAGCATCATCGGTCGCACACGCGCTCGGCATTGATCGCTACTTTGCGTCTGTGCTCCCCAGCGACAAAGCAAGCTACGTCACCAAACTCCAACGCGAAGGCAACAAGGTTGCCATGGTCGGCGACGGCATTAACGATGCACCAGCGCTTGCTGCCTCGGACGTGGGCATCGCCATCGCAACGGGCACTGATGTCGCCATCGAAGCGGCGGGTATCACCCTCGTCAACAAAAATCTCACCGCAATCGCAACGACGCTCGCTCTTTCGCGCGCCACCATGCGCACTATCAAGCAGAATCTCTTTTGGGCATTTGGGTACAACATCATCCTCATTCCGGTTGCGATGGGCGCTCTCTATCCGTTCACCGGCACGCTCATGAATCCGATGTTTGCATCAGCTGCGATGGCGCTTAGTTCTATTTCCGTGGTACTCAATTCTCTAATCCTAAAGAGAAAGAATATATAGCTAAGCGGCACGCCGCGGCTCCTCTGGATATTTCCATGTTGCCTTATGCAACAAATGAAATCCCACGTCGCCAAGCGGCAAGCCGCGGCTCCTCTGGATATTTCCATGTTGCCGTATGCAACATGGAAATAAAAACGGCCCCTCCATTGGAGGGGCCGTGTGCTACCACGATGGTAGCTCGACTAGCGCTGGGCGCGCTGGTGACCGCGCGGGCGGGTGGTCTGCTTAAGACCTTCCCGCACGCAGATCTCCACGTGCGCCAACGTGAGAATCGTCCGAGGCACTCGACAGGTTTTGACCGTCGAGTTGAAGACGGCGATAACTTTGCCGTACTTCTCGAAGCCGAACCACTCAGGGATCTCAAGCAGCGTCCCCGGCTCGTACAGTCGCCAGATCGGCAAACGACGCCCACCACGCATGCGACTCTCCTCGTCCCGCAGACGCGCGAGGATCGGACGCAGGTCTCGTCGATGATCACTGAAGATCTGCACGTGCCCGCTGGAACGCACCTGCACAATCAGCGCGAGCTGCGGATCCGATGCCCGCGCCGCCCGGTTCATCTGCTCATTGTCGGAACGGATAACTGCCACCCGCACGGGGCAGTCGGCCAGCATGCGCGCCTTCGATGCGAAGTCGTCGATGGCAGCCATGAACTGCTGCTGAACGAAGACCTTCGCGTTCAGAACGATGCGAGCATCTTCGATGACCATCGACGGCGGGAAACTGTCCATCTGCATGGCGTAGACGACGCCCGCAAACGAGAACGGATCCTCTTCGTCCATCTGCACATCCAAATACTTCTGGATGTGCGCGAGCTCGCCGGTCATCGCCTCGGTCAACTGCACCTTGATCTCTGGCGCGTCCATCACATCCTGGAACGTGCAGGTCGGGGCCTGATTCAGACGCTGACCGAATCTCTCGAGAAACCAGTCGATCGCGATCTGCTTGACAGACATCAGCTCGCTGGTCTTCTCGTAGCGATTCATGAAGACGTCGTAGAGGGAATCCAGCCACCGATCGACGATGCGTCGCACCTGCTCAAGGGGCACTCCCGCGGAGTGCATGTCCTTAATCAGACGCGCCATCGCGAACGGACCGTCCGTCGCCTTGTCGTCTGCCTTGACGGCGTACGCCAGGATCGGCTTGAGGCCGGCGTTGTCGGCGAGGCCAAGAAATTCGGCAGTCAACGATGCGGCAGACTTGCCGTCGCCCTTGCCGTGTTCATCGAACTGACCGCCTAGAGCGCCGATGACGACGCAACCACGATCGAGCCACTTGTCACCGGTCTCGCCCGGCGTGAGTGAGAGACCAGCGTCGATGGTCTGAATCGGCGACCGAGAGAGACCTGGATAGACCTGCTTGCCGAAGCGGCTCAAAAGCCACAACGCAAACAACTCGTCCAGGTCCGGCCTGTGATGCGTCACGGCACGATACGACGTAACCTTCTTTTCCATACTATCTCCTTGCTCCTCGCATGTGGGGAGCGTTGTGAAAGAACGCGGGTCCTATACCCACGCTAAGTATCTATTATAGCAGAAAATCGCTATAAAGTCAACAGTCCTTATTTCGTCGCAAACTTGATGATGAACGCCGTCGCCACAAATAATCCGGCCGCAAACATCGCGAGCGCGACATATTGCCAAATGATCGGTCGATCGCGTTGCACGAGGAGAAATTCACGCTGCACATCAGCAAATGCCTTTTCGACATCGGACTCTGATTTGGTGGGGTACTGCGCATATGCGTGATCGCTGGCGTTCATTTTGTTGGCGACCGCACGCTTGAGATAGGCTTGATTGAAAAACCGGATGACATCCGCATGCGAAATAATTCCCACGAGTTTTTTTTGCTCATCAACCACGCAGATGGTGCTTGTGCGTGGATAATCGGCAAAGATGTTGCTCGCCTCTTCGAGAGACGCACTGTGCGGCAAGCTGATAGGATTGAGATCCATAATACTCGTCGCTTTGATGTTCCGTAATTTTCCGAAGTGCGCATCGAGAGCGCGCTGGTCACCCTTCCCTTTGGTAATTTGCTCGATCAGACGAAGCATCGTTGGCAGGTGCACCTCTGACGACTGCAGTACCATGTCATGCTTGGTGATGATGCCCTTGAGTGCGTGCTGACTATCAATGACAGGCATGCCCTCGTAGTCGAACTTCTCAAAGAGTCCCGCGATCACATCAAGCGTATCATTGACGTCAATGGCGATGACGTCGCGCGTCATCACATCTCGAAGGGTCATTACGGGAGCAGAACTCTCTTCATTCATACGCCCAGTATAGCACAGGACCCCTCATGAAGAGGGGTCCTGTGTGGACGTATACCGTCTCGCATCGCCTAGAGAAATGGTGCGATCAAGAGCGCTACGATGTTGGCGACTTTGATCATCGGGTTGATCGCTGGACCAGCGGTATCCTTGTACGGATCGCCAACCGTATCACCGGTGACTGCCGCCTTGTGCGCGTCACTCCCCTTGCCTCCATGCGCACCTTCTTCAATGTATTTCTTTGCATTATCCCACGCTCCACCACCGGACGTCATGGAGATTGCAACAAACAGTCCTGACACGATCGTTCCCATGAGAAGCCCACCGAGTGCCTCTGGTCCAAGTGCGAATCCTACGATAATTGGAACAAACACCGGGATCAATGCAGGGACCACCATCTCACCAAGCGCAACACGCGTCACGATATCGACTGCTGCTCCGTAGTCGGGCTTCGCGGTATGCTCCATGATTCCTTTGATTTCACGGAACTGTCGGCGAACCTCATCAACAACGGCAGATCCCGCGTGACTAACCGCTTGTAACGCCATCGAACCAAACAGGTAGGGCATCATGCCACCGATAAGCAATCCAACAATGACGCGAACGTCCGACAAATCAAATCGCGCATGGTTGCCAGCCGCGAGCAGCTCTTGCGTGTATGCGGCGAATAAAACGAGCGCAGCCAAGCCAGCCGATGCGATTGCATATCCTTTGGTGACCGCCTTGGTGGTGTTACCCACCGCATCAAGTGCATCGGTGATCGTGCGCACGTCCTCAGGGAGATGTGCCATCTGTGCGATACCTCCTGCGTTGTCGGTGATTGGACCGAATGCATCAATAGCCAAAACGATACCTGCCAACGACAGCATACTCAATGTCGCCAGCGCGATTCCGTACAGTCCTGCGATCGTGTACGCACCGAGCATCGCCGCTCCAATAACCACCAACGGGAGTGCAGTCGCCTGCATGCCCATGGCGATACCCATGATGACATTCGTACCGTGTCCAGTTGTAGAAGCCTGTGCAATTAAGCGAACCGGAGAAAAGCTCTTCGACGTATAGTACTCCGTGATCACAACCATCAAAATGGTGACTACAAGACCAATCATCAGTGTCCACACAAGGCTCATCGAGCCCACTCCCATCCACATCAAATCGCCCAATGACGTCGCCGACCACATATAGGTCACTGCGCCGTACATTCCCGCTCCAGCAAGAACCGTGGTGACGCCAAGTCCCTGGTAGAGTGACCCCATGATACTACCCCGCAGTCGTACGATAAGTGAACCGATCATCGATGCCCACACACCGATTGAACCGATGACCAACGCGAGCTCAGCTGCGCCGACATTGCCCTCAAAAAGAAGTCCCGCAAGAAGCATCACCGAGACCACTGCGACGATATACGTTTCAAATACATCAGCCGCGGTACCCGCCTGATCGCTTACATTATCGCCCACCAAGTCTGCAATGACAGCAGGATTGCGAGGATCATCCTCTGGAATTCCCGCCTCTACCTTGCCAACCAGATCAGCACCGACATCGGCGCCCTTGGTGAAGATTCCACCACCGAGACGAGCGAACACAGAGATAAGCGATCCACCAAAACTCAAGCCAATGAGCGACTTGATATCTCCGGTGAGCACATACAAGAGTGTCAACGAGAGCAGGGCGAGTCCCAGCACGAGAAAGCCTGTCACTGCGCCACCCCTGTACCCCATACTGAATGCTTGTGACATGCCCGATCGAGCGCTCTCGGCTACGCGCACATTTGCACGAACAGCTACCATCATACCTGCGTAGCCGGCGACAGCAGAACCGATAGCACCAACGACAAATCCGAGAGCAGCGTGCCAACCGACAATGAAGTACAAAATAACACCAACCACCACGCCAACCACGAACACCGTGCGATTCTGACGTCGCAAAAATGCCGATGCTCCTTCAAGAATCGCGGCGGCAATTTCTTGCATCTCCGCATTTCCCGATGAACTACGCAGAACTTGCCAAGCAAGGAAACCACTAAACGCCAACGCCGCGACAGCTGACACGAGTGAAAATAGAACAATCTCCATAGCAGTGCGATAAATTAATACCTGCAAAATGTACCAGCATACTATAAGGTATTTTCACGACAAGACAAGCTGTGCACCCACAGGTTGACACTGCAATATTTTCATAGTATTGTTTTCGCGGAGGAGACCCCTATGAGCACAGTGCTGTGGGTCGGCATCAGCGTCGACCCCATGAGAAACGGAACCGTCGAAGCTCATCTCATTAACCATCGTATCGATTGCGCGCTCACGCGAGCGGCAAACCAAACACTCTCGTCAGTACTGGGAGATGATGGTTCAGAAATCTATCGGTACATGATCGATGACGTCATCATCACCGACTTTCATGATCGTCGCGGCGAACGCGTTGGCATCGGCATTGAAGCCGGCGACGAAGAGGATGCCTATTCCCTCCTCGATACCGCCTACGAGCTTCTCGCCGATGTGCTTGGCATTATTGATAAGTTTGATGAAGTCGAAGTGTGGGTCTGGGATCGGTCCGCAGTTCCCCACCAGCCGCCAAACGTCTGTCGCTAGTCTTCAATCGAGAGCTTCAACTCTCGGTTTTTTGTACAAAAAAAACCGCCACGATGTGTGGCGGCGAGCAGGTTTAGCGACGGAAAACGTACCAGCGCGGATTGAGCTTGCGGATGATTTCTGAGGCGGGCAAGATGTCGAAGCCGTGATACGATTCGCGGGGCTCGGATATCGGCCACAATTGTACACCAGAATCCTCGATCGGCTGCGTTGCTTGCATCAGCGGGATAGAATCGACGACAGTTAGAGGAGCCTCCCGCCGGCACCACTCAATAAGTGCCACCAAATCGTACGCATTGGTCAAACGAAGATCATTCTGCAGAGCCCATTCTCGCACTTCCGCCATGAGCTCGGTTCCAGAATGGTCACGCTCAACAAAAACATACACGAGTGGCGTTGTACCAATATGCATGGCGCTGCGCCAGGTAGAGTCAAATGCCCCTACCACACGCGGATTTGGGAATCGTGCCATGACGTGCTCGACACTCAACGGGCAAAACGGCATCACAGCACACTCTGCAATCCGCGATCCCCACAAGGGAGGCGCGAGATGCGGGAGCATCTTAATCGGGACTCCCATCTGAATCGCACTGAGTGCCGTTTCGAGTCGGTCGCGGCCACGCAGAATCTGCTGACGTGTCAGGCCCATTGCAAGCGCCGTACGACGCAAGCCAAGAAATTGCTGCACCGTGGGCTGCGTAGTGTCTCTCTTTGTCACCAAACACTCCTTTGAAGAAGATAACGAACGGGCTCTACTCTAACATCGAATCTGCATCTTGTCCAGACTCCGCGGCAGTGCTGATCACTTTCTGCGTTCGCGAGACGAGGTGACCGAGTTTCTTTTCGCTGCGTTCGAATGCGGACTGCGCATCACCGAGATGGTCGCCAAGCTTGCGAAAATCAGTCGCGAGCGTATTGGCGTCTTTCATGACCACCTCGAGCCGCTTCATGATTGCCCCTGTTTGCTTTTGGAGCTGCACGTCCTTGAACCAGTGGATGACCGCTGTCAGGGTGATGTAGAGCGTGTTAGGTGATGTGAGGTACACCTTGCGCTTGCGCGCGTATTCAGACACGTCATCGTCTTTGAGATTCTGGATGACTTCGTAGTAGATACTTTCTGCTGGCATATACATCAGTGCCATATCGACAGTCCCCTCCGATGGGAGCACATATTTTGTTGCAATCTCATCGATGCGCTTCTTGATATCGCTCAAAAATTGCTTACGGTACGCAACACGCGCAGGCTCATCTTGCGCCTCTGACATTTTTTGAAAATTCTCCCAGCTAAACTTTGAATCAATGGGAAGGAGTAGCTCATTGGGAAGTTTAAGGACTGCATCGACGATTTCACCCGATGCAAATGGATGTTGCTCATCGAATCCACCGCGTGGGAAATATTCGTGCAATATTGCTCCCAGCGTGAGCTCGCCCCACGTACCACGATGCTTGGGCGAACGAAACATTTCCTGAAACGAGGAGACTCCCTTCACGGATTCCTGCACTTGATGCACGGTCTCGCGAAGCTCCGTCATCCCCCGCGTAAATGACTGCACCTGCGACGCCACCGATGTTGCCGATCGTTCACTTGCTTGTCGACTATGCTCGAGCTGTTGCGCCATCTGTGACGCCAACGCATCGATTCTCGCGCTCACCAACGCCAAGGGATCCGCCCCTTGAGGAGACGTGCTTCGCCTCGCAATCACGAGTGCTGCAATCACAATGGACACGGCGAGAATAATGAGGGCGCTATTCATGTCCTCTAGTGTACTATACGGCGGTCGAGATACAATCGTTCATGCAATATTGTACAAACGAAAAGAAATAGCTACTATCGCCTTGCTATGGCAACACCAACAATCCTCAAACTCACGGGACAGACACTCACCACGCACGACGTACAGGCGGTCGTTACCAACCCTCGCCTGCAGGTGCGCGTTGCACCCGCCGCTCTCATTGGAATGCGCAAATCAAAAAAACTCCTTGATGCCTCTCTCACCGAGCGCATTATCTATGGCGTCAATACGGGTTTTGGTCCTATGGCGTCTCATATTATTGGCCGCGATGACCTCTTACAGCTCCAGCTCAATCTCGTGCGCAGCCACTCCAGCGGCATCGGAGCTCCGATTGATTCCAACCTAGTACTTGCGGCAATGGTTATTCGCCTCAACACACTCTCAAAGGGATTTTCTGGCGCGTCCGACGCTGTCGCCCATCAACTCGAAAAATTTATCAACGCCCGCATCACTCCTATCATCCCAGAGCACGGCGCCGTTGGAACAAGTGGCGACCTCGTGCAACTCGCACACATTGCACTCGCCCTCATTGGAGAAGGTGAGGTGCACTACCGTGGCGAACGCATGCCCACCGCGACCGCGCTCGCAAAAGAAAAGATTGCACCACTAACACTCGGACCAAAAGAGGGGCTGGCATTGATCAACGGCACCGCTGGCATGACGGCAGTGGCTGCAATCCTCTGTGAAGAGGCGGCGCGCATTGTTGCGCTCAGCCTCCGCACCGGTGCGTGGTCGCTCGATATCGTGGGTGGATTCGACGACAGTATTAGCGAGCGCATTCATGCGGTACGCCCACACGCCGGCCAACGAGTCGCCGCTGCTGCCCTTCGAGGTCTCGTCGCCAAAAGTGGCCGCATGAAAAATCGCGAAGCATTCAACAAGAAGCACGCGATTTCCGATGAGGTCCACAAAATCGCCGAAGATGTTCAGGAGATGTACTCCCTTCGATGCATACCGCAGATTGTTGGGCCCGTGCTTGATGCGTTCTGGAGAGTCCGTAGCGACGTCACCACGGAAATGAATTCTGCTACTGACAATCCGATTGTGGACTGGGAGCGTGGCGTCTTCCTCCATGGAGGCAACTTTCATGGTGAATACATCGCCGCTGCCGTCGACTACCTCAAGACTGGCATGATCAAGCTCACTATGCTCAGTGAGCGTCGCATCAATTACTTCATGAATCCTGCAATCAATCACCGCTTACCTCCATTTGTGAATCTGCACACTCCTGGACTCACCCTCGCGCTCCAAGGAATGCAATTTGTTGCCACATCCACGGCAGCGCATAGTCAATCGTTGGCATTCCCCCATCATATTCACTCCATTCCAACCAATGGAGATAACCAAGATGTTGTGAGTATGGGATTTGATGCTGCCCTCATCGCCACCAAAGCGATTGAAAATGCATATGCAGTCCTTGCTATTGAGATGGTGACACTCGCTCAAGCCACCGACGCCCTGAAGTGTTCCCGCGAACTATCGCCAGAAAATCAGCAACTCTATCGGGCAATCCGCAAGCTCACTCCCGCCGTGATTGAGGATCGCCCACTCGCACCTGATCTTGAGCGCATTGTAGCGTTTCTCAAGTCGTCACCAACACTTCCCATCGACTCACTCCGGAAGCCATGACACCACGCGACTTGCAAACGTTTTTTGATGCTCACGCACAACGCAATTGGGTGAAGCATTACTTCTCGTTTGAAGTTGCGACATTCGAGCGCCTCCTCCAGCACCGCGACGAAACCTTTTGGAATACTCTTGGTGCTCGTAGAGCCATCAAGCTTTTTCACGATGCCGCTGTGCGTGTACCCGCATATAAAGATTTCCTTCGCACCAATCGCATTCGCCATGGAGCGGTGAAAACGATTGAAGACTTTGCCCTCGTGCCCCGCACCACCAAAGAGAATTACATCAACCACTATTCGCTCAGCGATCGTTGTTGGGATGGCAAACTCGCTGCTACCAGCATCGTGGCAATGAGCTCCGGGACGAGTGGCGAGCCGAAATTCTGGCCCCGAAGTGGCTTCTCTGAATTCGAAGCGGCGATCATTCACGAGCTCACGTATCGTTCACTTTTTTCTATTCACAAAAAGAGAACACTGCTCGTTATTGGGTTTCCCATGGGCGTGTATGTATCGGGCATCGCTACACTTCTGCCCAGCTGGATGGTAGCGCAGCGAGACTACGACCTGACGATTGTGGCCGCCGGCAACAATAAAGCCGACATGCAACGCGTCACGCAACACCTCCGAACAGCATTCGATCAAGTCGTTCTTATTGGCCACCCATTCTTCATCAAAGATGTACTCGAAACGGGCGCAGCGGAAGGTGTTGATTGGAGCACAATCACCACGTCACTTCTGTTCTGTAGTGAAGGATTCAATGAGCAGTGGAGGGATCACGTTGCATCTGTCGCCGGTAGTGCGCCCGACTCGGTTCGCATATTTAACACGTATGGCTCGTCCGAGACACTGCTCATTGGTCACGAAACACCAGTAAGTATTGCCCTCCGTAAAACCATGAACGACACATTAACGCCGAACATATTCCAGTACAATCCATTCTTGCGCTACCTCGATATCACCGATGGCATTCTCAACTTTACTCTCAACAGCGGAGTGCCCCTCATTAAGTACGACCTCGCCGATGGCGGGACCATCCTTCCTTTTTCAGAGGCTACACAACATCTTTCACCATCGCTTCGTCGGTCTGCGTGGAAGCTTCCGTTTGTTACGCTCGATGGTCGGCGTGACAATACAATTATCTTCTATGCGGCCAATATCTATCCAGAACACATTCATGCCGCGCTCAATGACAAGAAATTTTTGCGCTCCATAACGGGCAAATTTGCGATGCGAAAGGAGTACCTGAAAAATAAGGATGAATTCCTGGAAATACACGTAGAGCTTCGCCCTCGCCAAAAAGTCACCGCAGCACTCGCCACTGCAATTGCCAAGCACACCACCTCGCGACTATTAGATATCAATATGGAGTACAAATTTCTTTGGTCGAACCTCGACAAAGACATCCGCCCGCGCGTCATTTTGCACCCCTACCAATGCGAGCCCTATTTCCGCGCCGGACTAAAACCCCGCTATATCATCAAATGACCACCGTCGACCACCCAACGCTCTTTACGCCACGCATGCCAGCGCATCAATCTGCACTGAAGAAACTGCGCTCCGATGTATCGGTGCGCGTCATTGATACCTACGAGCAACAGCTCGCTGAACTGTACGTAATCGAGAACCCTGCAGTCATTGGGCTGCCACCAGCAGAGCTTGCAGCTCGTATAGCGACATACGTAGCTCGCAGTACGCGACGCGCCACGCTTGAGCAGCAAGGAACCTGGGCCTGGCTTCCCTGGCAGCGAGCGCTCGTGCATATTCTTCCTGAACGAGAATTCTTTCTCGTTCGAACCAATCGCAATGGAAATCTAATTACACCGAAGGAACAGCAACAGTTCTATCGGTGCGTCGTCGGTGTAGCGGGACTATCTGTTGGTGGTAGCATTGCCCTCACCCTCGCCCTCCAGGGTGGTGCTCGAACTATTCGAATTGCGGACTTCGATTCACTTGAGCTCTCCAACACCAACCGCATACTAGCGGGAGTACATGAACTCGCCACGCCAAAAACAACCATCGTAGCTCGTCGCATTTGGGAGATGAATCCATATGCACACATCACCATCTTTCAAGATGGCCTTACTGAAAAAAACATACCGTCATTCATGCGAGGCCTTGATGTTGTGGTCGACGAGATGGACCAAATGGCAATCAAACAGCTCATTCGCGAGCAAGCACGCGCCAATAAAGTCGCACTCGTATCGACTGCCGATAATGGAGACACGAGCGTCGTAGACGTGGAACGCCACGACCTCAAGAAGACGCCCTACTTTCTGGGTCGACTTGGAGCGACTTCCGTTGAGCGATTCCACTCGATGAATAAACTACAAATCATTCGCGAAATCACACGCCTCATGGGCCCTGAAAATGTTCCTCCTCGCATGCAATCGTCTCTTCCAGAAATCGGCAACACCCTCGTGTCAGTCCCTCAACTCGGTGGCACCGCACTCATGGGCGCAGCTGCCACCGCATACTGCGTACATCGCATCGCCGCTGGCCTTCCGCTTCCATCTGGTCGTTCGATTATTTCCCTGGATGAGAAGCTTGAACATGGGCACGCATCGGGCGCTGCAAAAAATCGTCGCGCAAAAAATACCCGCACCTTTGCAAAGAACCTCGGCCTATAACGCATACCCACAGAAGCCAGGAGTCCGTTTTTTTTGGCATGATTTCGCGGTATACTATAAATCATCACATGCGCACCGCCATCGAACACATTCTCGCAGCGGCCGTACTCGCTCCTTCCGGAGACAATTGCCAGCCTTGGCGCTTTGAAGTTGCTCGCGACACCATTGACGTGCACCTCCTGAGCGAGCGAGACACGTCGCTCTATGGCGTCGGTCACTTTGCATCCTACATCGCACATGGAGCGCTCTTAGAGAATATCGCCATTGCGGCTCGCTCGCAGGGAGTTCAGGCAACCATTTCGGAATTTCCTACGCCACACAATCAGTTCCACACCGCACGAATAACACTCTCGTCGATACCCACTCGCCATGATCCTCTTGCCAGTGCTATTGCCGAGCGTTGCTCGAATCGAAAGCCATACCTCTCCACGCCCTTAACACCGCACCAACGAAATGCGCTTCGTGAAGCGGGAGGAAACGACACACTCCTCATCGAAGACGGATTAACCCGAAAACTTCTTGCATCCTCGCTGGCGGCAAATGAGAAGGTACTCTTCGAAAATAGAGCAATGCATACGTTCTTCTTCGATCACATGCTCTGGACTGCACATGCGGCAGCAGCAAATCCCATTGGATTTCATCCAGCGTCACTCGAGCTCCCCGCACCCATTTATGGCATATGGCCAGCGTTCCGACATTGGCCAATCATGGCCACCTTAACGTCTCTCGGATTTGCGAATGCAATCGCTTTCGGAAACGCCCCAATCTATGCTTCGGGAGCAGCACTCGCCTGCATTACAATTGCTGAGCGATCTGCGCGCGACTATCTTCACAGTGGACGAGCACTGCAACGCCTCTGGCTAACCGCCACTGACCTTGGACTGAGTGCACAAATCCTCACAGGAATCCCGCTCCTTATGAATGCAGTCCGCGCACGCACGCCAAGCCTTTCACCAAAGCACGCGCGCTTCATCGAACAGCACTACACTGATATGCAGCACCTTGTTGGAGCTCCCCATGCAGAGATCGCCTTCTTTCTTCGAGTTGGTATGAGCCCTAAGCCAAGCGCTCGCACGCCCCGAGCAGCACCTACAATCACATGACCACACCGATGTCACTCGGACTTATTGGAAGCTCGCTTACTAGTGGATTAGGCAATCTCGATCTTGTCGCGATTCTCATCGCCGTCGCGGCACTCCTCACGCTGGGATTTATCGTGTACTTCAACAATCCGAAGAGTGCAACGAATCGAGCATTTCTCATGTTCTCGCTCATGACCGTTGCGTATGGTTCCGCCAATTTTGCAAGTTACCAAATAACGGACCCCTGGCAGGTGCTATGGCTGTTGCGGATCACGATGTTTTCAGCCGTCTGGCACGCTGCATCTTTTTTCTATTTATTTTTTGTATTTCCCCGTCAGCAAGCCGCACTGCCACGATGGATCACGCTCGGTGCGTTTCCCATCGCGCTAGCGACGAGTGCACTCACACTTACGCCATATGTGTTTAGCTCGATCCAAGTCGTCTCTCAGGTAGGCTCGGTAACCAATCCAGTACGCGGTCCTGCTATCCCGTTTTTTGGAGCCGTGGCGGGCGCATTCGTGTTAGCAGGTCTCGCCGAACTTCTCAAAAAAACGTTCGCGGGTGAAGAGATTCAACGAAAGCAGGCGCGCGTCATTCTCGCGGGTGCTTCTATGACGTTTTTACTCATTCTTGTCTGTAATGTGCTCCTGCCGCTGGTATTCAACATACTGAGATTCATACCGCTTGTTCCTATCTTCTTTCTTCCCTTCGTCCTCTTGACCGCACATGCGATTCGCAAATATCGATTCCTGGAAACAAAGGTACTTGCAACCGAAATGATCGCGCTCGTCTTGGTCATTCTCAATATGATCGAACTAGTCATCGCAAAAGATCTCGGAACTCTTATATTGCGCGTGGGTGTGTTCTCGGCTGTGTTGGCATTTAGCATCATGCTCATCAAGTCCATTGTCCGCGAGGTCAACCAGCGCGAAAGACTTCGAGCGCTGTCTGACGACCTCCAGAAAGCGAATGCGAAGCTTACGCAACTAGACACGCTTAAATCTCAATTCTTGTCATTTGCCTCGCATCAACTTCGGACGCCACTGACAGCAATCAAGTGGCAAGCCCAACTCTTACGTGACGGTACCGTGGGGCAACTCCCAGAGAAAGCACTCGAAATTGCACATGGGATTGAAGAGTCATCACAGCGCATGCTCGAGCTCGTTTCGGAATTCCTCAACCTCCGAAAGCTCGAGGAGGGAAAAATGGAATACTCATTTGAGCCCACCGATATCGCCGAGCTCACATCGCGCATCGTAGAAGACATTCGACCGCTCGCCTCCCATAAGGGCCTCGAGCTCACATTCGTGAATCATGCGTCGCAATCACTCTGCTCAGTTGACCGACAAAAATTCTCGCAAGTCGTTCAAAATCTCGTCGATAATGCCATCAAATACACCGACCATGGCAGCGTTCAGATTTTCATAAACAACACGGCGGAAAAAAGGATTCGCATCGTGGTGACGGATACTGGCCATGGAATAGACCCGACCGTAATTAGCTCACTCTTTGAGCAATTTGTTCGCGATAAGAAAGAAGCAAAAACAATTGAAGGCACAGGGCTTGGCCTCTACATCGCCAAGCAGATGATGGACGCCCACCAGGGAAGCATCCTCGCCTCGTCTCCGGGCAAAGGAAAGGGCAGCAGCTTCACGATTGAACTGCCAACGCTCTAGCTGGAATTCGTCATTATTACTATGGTATACTTGGGGGTATGGACAACGCAAAACCACTCATTCTCGTTACCGACGACGACGCGAGCATTCGGAATATTCTCCACATAAAACTCGAGGCTGCTGGCTTCCGAGTATCCGAAGCAACGAATGGACAGGAGGCGATCGATTTTTGCAAAAAGGAAAAGCCGGCACTTATCGTTATGGACGTGGGGATGCCGGTCATGTCAGGCACAGAGACAGTAACTGCAATAAAGAAAGACGATGCGATTAAGGATATTCAAATTATATTCTTAAGTAACTTCGGAGAAGAAAACGAACTCAACGCGTGGCTTGATCAGAAATTCGCAAAAGAACTCGGCGCCGTAGATTACATGAAAAAGTCGGAGGATATATCCAAGATCATCGAGAAGATAACATCTCTCGTTCATGCCTAGCGATGGCGCAAAAACTGTTCTTATCATCGAAGATAACTTCTTTATGGCGCAATTATTGCGCGAGAAGCTGGAACACCAAGGCTTTGCGGCAATCCACGCTCAAAATGGGAACATCGGCGTCGATGAAGCGCTCAAGAAAGCACCAGCGCTAATACTCGTCGATATCCCCCTCTCCGGCGACATGGACGGCTTTGCAACACTGACTGCACTCCGAGGCATCCAGTCCCTCGAACACGTACCCGTCCTCACGCTCTTCACCACAAAAGATCAAGGCGATATCGAAAAGCTGGAAAAAATAGGCTTTGCGGAATACCTCGTAAAAGCAGATGCAAACGCCGATGCTATCGTTCTGAAAGTCGTCGAGCTCATCACCGGAGTTTTACAAAAATCAACCAAGATCATCGCGCCAGGCGAAAAAGAGCTGAAGACGGTGACTCCGAAAGTACGCGCAGTAATAGCGGAGTCAGGCAACGAAGGCTCGCAGTATGTCGCGCGCGCCGCAACTATCAAAACGGAAGTGGCGACCATGTTAAAACTTCCCGAAGCGGAAATATCCATCATCACACTCGTCGACGACATGATGATATTTGCGTTTCTAGCCAGAGCGTCAGACGTTCACCTTGAGCCGTTTGAAGAGACTCTCGTTGCTCGTATGCGTATCGATGGAATCCTGAGCGACGAATTCACGTTCCCCAAAGCGCTGCACGCCGGCATTATTTCGCGCATCAAAGTATTAGGCGGCATGCGCACCGATGAACACCAAGCAGCCCAAGATGGACGCTTCCAAATGACGATCCCCGATCTTCAAAAGCAGTTCGACGTACGCGTCAGTATTATCCCGACATATTACGGGGAAAATGGAGTCTTGCGTTTACTCGCAGAACAAACATCAATCAGCTCGCTTGATAATTTAGCCTTTACTGATTTTGATCGTGCTCGTATCCGCAAGGCCGTCAAAACGCCCTACGGAATGATCCTCGCTACAGGACCTACGGGATCCGGAAAAACCACCACGCTCTACACCATTCTACGAGAGCTCAACACGCGAGAAGTCTCCGTCATCACCATCGAAGATCCGATTGAGTACTCACTCGAGGGTGTCGATCAAATACAGGTCAACACCCGTACAGGCCTCACCTTTGCCACCGGTCTTCGATCTATCCTTCGACAAGACCCGAACATCATTATGGTTGGAGAGATTCGCGATGAAGAAACCGCATCGATTGCAATCAATGCCGCGCTCACGGGACACAAGCTCTTAAGCACCATCCACACGAACGACGCGGCAACAACACTTCCCCGCTTGCTTGATATGGGCATCGAGCCATTTCTCGTGGCGTCAACGGTCAATGTTGCCGTCGGACAACGTTTGGTTCGTATGATTTGCAATGAGTGCAAGGTGCCCCGGCGGATCACGGAGGGTGAATTTAATGCTCTCAAAGAAAACATACCGGAATCAATTCTAGGAGATCACCACGATTACTTTCAGGGCAAAGGTTGCGATGCGTGCGGGCAAACAGGCTATCGCGGACGCATGGGTATCTATGAGATACTAGAGATGAGCGACTTCATTCGTGAGGCGCTCATGAGACGAGCGGACGCTGGCGAAATTAAAAAGATTGCAGTCAAAAATGGAATGACCACCCTCCTGGAAGATGGGTTCAAGAAAGCGGTTGAAGGTCGCACAACTATCGAAGAACTGCTCCGCGTTATTCATGAATAAACCATAACTACAATCGGGGGGATATGAAATGGTTTGACTCACTCAGCTCATTGGGATTTCGCTTGTCATTGAAAGACAAGATGCTGTTTGCGCGTCATATGGAAATGATGACCCGCTCCGGTATGCAAATACTCGATGCCCTCGAAATTCTCAAGAAGCAAACAAAATCTAAACCATTTATCTCAATGGTCGACCATCTCATCGAAGATGTTCGCAATGGCCAGAACTTATCTGTCGGTATGCAGCGCTATAAGAATGTGTTCGGTGAATTCTTTATCAATCTTATTCGCGTTGGAGAATCATCAGGAACACTTTCGGAAAATTTTGCCTACCTCGCCACCGAGCTAGGCAAGAAATCTGAGCTTCAGAAAAAAATTCGTGGCGCCATGGCGTATCCTCTCGTCATTCTCTTTGCCACGTTTGGCATATCAGGAATTCTTTCGTTCGTCATCTTCCCAAAAATTCTTCCCGTTCTTCGAAGTCTCAACACAACACTCCCTCTTTCTACTCGTATTTTCATTTCCATATCGGAATTTATGATTTCCAATGGACTCCTCCTCTTCGGAGTTGTTATTGGCGGAATCGTGCTTGCGACCCTCCTGTTACGCATCGGCGCGATTCGTCTTGTCTGGCATCGGATCATACTTGCAACACCCTTTGTAAATCGCATGTCGATCGATGTCAATATTATTAGCATCTCTCGCACGCTCAATCTCCTCCTCCGTGGTGGAGTGAAGATCGTTCAGGCATTGGAAATCACCTCCGACACACTAACGAATCTCGTATATCAGAATGAACTACGGGTCATTGCGCAAGCAGTACAGCGAGGAGAACCCATGAGTAAATCGATGATTCTCAACGAGCGACTCTTCCCTCCTACGTTTAGCCAGATGGCCGCAGTTGGTGAAAACACGGGAAAGCTCGACGAGACTCTCGTGTTCTTAGCGGACTTCTATGAAAGCGAAATGGACAATTCGACAAAGAGCATGAGCAACGTATTGGAGCCGGCGATGCTGCTGGCAATGGGAGGCATTGTC
Organism: Minisyncoccota bacterium; assembly: GCA_017992005.1. Classification (GTDB taxonomy): domain Bacteria; phylum Patescibacteriota; class Minisyncoccia; order 2-02-FULL-40-12; family GWA2-44-9; genus JAGOPO01. Next base: position 17,918 of record JAGOPO010000004.1, on the reverse strand, counting down.
ATGTTCGTCGCCATATCGATCATCACACCAATTTATTCGGTCACGCAAACACTAGGTCGCTAATATGGAACAACGAACGGGACAACGGGGGTTCACCGTCCTTGAGACGTTAATCGGAATCGCGATTCTTTCTATCGTGAGCACTGCTGTGTATTTTTCGTATTCCAATATCCTCGATATCGTTCAGGCGGCGCAGTACAACAACGCGGCGTTAAGCATCATGGAATCAAACGTCGAATCAGTTCGAAATATGCGCTACGAAGATATCGGTGTCATTGGCGGAGCTCCCGCGGGTCTCATCCCCCAGGTAACATCCGTCACACTCGGTACAACGACCTACACGTTCCACACGTACGTTCGCAATATTGACGACTCCTTCGACGGAACTCTGGGTGGAACGCCCAACGATACCGCCCCAGCTGATTATAAGCTCGTTGAATTCCAAGTTACCTGCGATAGTTGCACTCGCTATCGCGAGCTCACCATGGCAACCTATGTAGCCCCAAAGAATCTCGAGAGTGCCAGCAAAAATGGCAACCTATTTGTTCGCGTGCTCGATGCGTCGGGTATTCCAATGAGCGGCGTGACTGTCCGGGTTACGAATAACAAGGTGACGCCCGCTATCGATCTCACTGACACGACGAATACGAATGGCATCCTGCAACTCGTCGGAATAGCTACGAGCTCTTCAGGCTATCACCTGGTGGCGTCAAAAACCGGCTACAGCACCGATCAGACATATCCCATAGGCGCACCCGCGAATCCGGTAAAGCCGGACGCCACGGTCGCAAATCAACAGCTTACTATCTCAACTCTTGCCATCGATGCACTTGGGTCACTACGCGTTCAAGCCCGCACAGCATATTGTCAAAATGTGCCCTCTTTTGATTTTCTTATGACCGGAGCAAAGCTCATCGGCACGAAACCGGACGTGCCTAAATATTCCGTAGCGCTCGCCACAGATACCAATGGGTCGTATGTGAACCAAGACCTCGAATGGGATTTCTATTCGATTCGCGCAACTGATACAGCCTATGACCTCGCTGCCACCGTCTCGTCGCTCTCGTTCTCACTCGCACCGAGTGAGTCAAAAACTCTCTCGTGGATGCTCGCTGATAAATCAAGCAATAGCACAACGCTATCAGTCGTCGATCAATCGGGCACTCCCATCTCGGGTGCAACGGTGCGAGTCACAGACACATCCTATGATCAATCACGCACCACGAGCTACTATCCGTCCACACAAACAACCTGGGCAAGCAATGAGTTCACCAGCAAAAGCACACTGATGAGCACGGCAACGCCTGGATCGCTCACACTGGGTATGATTGCGGGATCGTACGCGAGCGCCAGCAATGAGTGGCTCATTTCGAACACGATAGACCTTGGCACCTCCAGCACATCACTCGGGGTTCTACGCTGGTCTCCCATAGTTCAGCCTCCGACCGTAGGCACAGGAGCGTTGCAGCTACAAATCGCGGGCAACTCTGATAACGCGACATGGAATTGGGTCGGCCCCGATGGAACACCTGGTACGTTTTTCTCGACACCCGGGCAACTCATGCCTGAAAGTCTTCGTGGGTCCCGCTATCTACGCTACCGCGTCGCCATGGACACTACTGACGTCAATCAATCACCTCAGCTCGATGATGTATCGCTGGAATTTTCTTCTGACTGCGTTCCCCTTGGGCAAGTCTACTTCAACGGCCTCGCTCTTGGCAGCTACACCGTGACCATTTCCCACCCGAATTATCAAGCGTTTACCGGGACGCTCGTCATCTCAAGCGACTGGAGCCGCTCCACATTCACACTCTCACCATGAGGCCTTACGGATTCACCCTTATAGAAATACTCGTGGCAATGACGATCACGTCTATGACCCTTGTTTTTGTAACGTATTTCTCGCTCAATATTTCGAACTTTGGAACTGACCTGAATTCTCGACTAGAATCAGAGTACGAGCTTCAGCTGGCCCTTCGCACCATGTCATCGGAAATTAGATCTATGGGACCGGGTAGTAATGGCGCCTACCCCATAGCCACAGCAACGGCAACGACGTTTATGTTTTATAGCGACATCGATGGAGATGGTTCATTCGAGCAAGTGCGCTACTTCCTCGAGGGAACGGTTCTCAAAAAAGGAGTTACTCGAGCAACAGCAACGGAGCCGATCCTGTACCCATCAGCAAGCGAAACGATCATCGAAATCGCACACTATCTTACTTCGACTTCTCTCTTTTCCTTCTTCGCTGAAGGCCATCCTGACCTTATCGCCCCGCTAGCAACGCCCGTGACACTCTCTCAAATTCGCCTCGTGCGCGTTACCGGCACTGTTGATCGCGACACCACGCAACCACCACTGCCAAGCACGCTCACAACGTCTATCACCATTCGAAATTTAAGAGGCGAAATATGACAACAAGCACGCTCGCAACTCAAAAGGGTCAGATGACGCTCTATGTTCTGATATTCAGCTCAGTCGCTCTTGTTGTGCTCTCCGGCTTCGTACTATGGGCCGATAGTAATATACGAATAGTATTTCGTGACGTCGATAAATCGCAAGCATTCATGGCGTCCGAGGCGGGCATTGAATATTACCGGTGGCATCTCGCGCACGCGCCGAGCGACTACAAAGACGGAACCCAATCCAGTGGACCCTACACACACGACCTCAGAGACAAGGACGGAAACGTGATTGCCGCATTCTCGCTCGACATAACTGCTCCACCAACTGGCTCGACTGTTGTCACCCTGAATTCAACGGGAACGGTAGCAGCGAATTCAACGGTGAGCAAAATCATCGAGGCCAAGATGGCAATCCCATCTTTTGCGAAGTATGCCGCTGTCATCGGTTCAGAAGTTCGATTCGGTGAAGGCACCGATCTCTATGGCCCCATTCACAGCAATGGAGGAGTACGCATGGACGGCGTCGCCCACAACATGGTTACGAGCGCCGTGGCAACGTACGACGACCCTGACCATAGCGGTGGCAAGGAATTCGGCGTGCACACACATATATCGCCCGTCGATCCACTCCCTCCAACGGCGACGCCGAAACGAAGTGACATTTTTATGACGGGACGATCGTTCCCAGTCGCACCCGTTGATTTTCTCGGCATAGCCCAAGACCTCTCCTCGATGAAAACGATTGCGAATACTAGCCAGTCATACTGGAAGCCATCCGGTGCAAAAGGATATGAAATCATACTGAAAACAAATGACACCTATGACCTCTATAAGGTCACGTCGCTCGTCTCCGCACCCTCAGGATGCACAAACTCGCAAAATGAAACTGGCTGGGGCACCTGGAGCGTCTCTGCGAAAACACTCATCGGCAACAAGCCGATTCCATCGAGCGGTGTTATCTTTGTCGAAGACAATGCATGGGTTAGTGGCCAGATCTCTACGGCGCGCGTTACGATCGCTTCCGGAAGATTCCCCGACAACGCCACCACTCGCTCGAGTATCACTATCAACAGCAACCTAAAGTACTCGTCGTATACCGGCTCAGATGTCATTGCGTTGATCGCTCAAGACAACATAAATATCGGCATGGTATCAGCAACAACGCTGCGCATTGATGCTGCACTGATGGCCGAAAACGGGAGAGTTGGGCGCTACTATTACAATCCCCCAACGAACAAGAACAACTGCGGGCCTTATCATTCACGCAGCTCTATCACAAGCTTCGGCATGCTCGCTTCAAATCTGCGGTATGGGTTCGCGTATACGGACGGAACCGGCTACATCACTCGCACCATCATTTACGATGCAAATCTCTTGTATGGACCGCCTCCAAGCTTCCCACTCACGGCCGATTTCTACACGCCGATTTTCTGGAACGAAAAAAAGTAGAATATGTGGACATCTCGAAGAGCGTTTGCTGATATACTGTACGCATAAGGTCGATAGCTGGGACGCTCCATGCATGGCGCCTCAGTGATATGTATTCAAGTGTAATAAATTATTTTTATCTATGTTCGCAAAGAAACAACAAAAAGGTTTCACGCTTATCGAAATCTTGGTAGTCATCGGTATCATCGCAATCTTGGCAGCAGTGGTTATTGTCGCCTTGAACCCGGCTCGTCAGTTCGCACAGGCTCGCAACACGCAGCGCTGGAGCAACGTCAACACGATCCTCAACGCAGTTGGCCAGCGCATGGCTGACAATCGTGGCATCTGGAAGACAACCTGCGGATCCGCAACAGTTACACTTCCCGCAACCGCAACGCATATCGGAAGCGGAGCATCTTTGACTGATTTGGAGTCCTGCATCGTAGACACCTACGTCTCAACGATGGTTATGGATCCGTCAGATGGTACAAATGCTGATACCGGCTACACGATCGTTAAGTCAACAAACGGCCGCATCACAGTCGCAGCTCCTGCAGCAGAGCTCGAGGAAATCATTTCCGTCACTCGTTAACATTCGTTCGAGTAGGAGGAATACATCGCAACGCCCGAAAGGGCGTTGTGTGTTTGTGATATAATTGGCCTATGCAAATCATGCGAGCACTCTTCGTAACGCTATGCATACTGGCGATCGCTCCGACTGCATTCGCGCAAGAATACTTTAGCTTTAATCCTGATTATTCTCGAAGCATTCTTATTGCAACGTCTGACGCTCTTTCTGAAATATTTCTTCCGCTCAATGACTACCTCGGCGGGTATGATTTTTGGCTGAGCAATCAGTCAACTCCGGGCGATGTCACGTTCACTATAGGAACACTCAGCGGCGACACTATTGATTCGCAAGTTATTTCGCTCCCCGCGATCGCAGACAATGAGACGGGATCACGGATACACATATCGCTTCCCGCGCAAATCCGCGTCACTCCCCAGACTCCCTACCGGATCACCATTCAAAGCACCGCTCCGACACTTCGCATATACTTCTCCGATGCGACGCAACTCCTGGCTCACAACGGCTCGCCAACTCCGACGTATGCGGGTGGACGCGCCCGCATAGGCGATGACGACATGGGTTTTAGCTTTAAGTTTTCTCTGTATGAATCAACCGAGCGCACACCACCCGTGCTATCTGGTGTGTCCGTGGAGCAACTCTCCCCATCGGAAGCGAGACTATCCTGGTACGCCAACGAACCCGTTGATCACAGCCTCATGTATAACGACGGAACGCTTCCATGGTCGACTGAATATTCAACGTGCGCAATCTCAGGTCAACCATGCTATGCATATTTTGATATTCAAACGGCCACTACCTATTCCTATACTCTAACCATACGCGACGTCTGGGGTAACACAAGCTCATTCTCGGGAGTATTCATTTCGGCGGGAGAAGCATCAACATCAATTGCACCATCCCCGTCGCCAACGGCGACCAGCACACCAGCAGTCACCTCGACACCAGCTCCAGATGTGCAACCACCGATCATCTCCAAGGTACGACTTGTCTCCGCAACCGCCAGCTCTGCTACATTCGCATGGACAACGAACGAGGCGGCGACAAGCTCTGTGGTAACGCACATTCTTCCTTTTATAATTACCGCTGGCTGGAATACTGACACAACACTAGAGCTTGAACACTTCGTTACCGTTTCAGGCCTACCCGCTGACACTTTTTTCCGAGCGACAATATCGTCACGCGATGCAGCAGATAACGACACAACGCACTACCTACAGTTCACAACACCTTCTGGCGTATCCGTCGCATCGTCGACTCCAACGCCGAATGCGACCCATACGCCAACACCTCAGATCGTCGAACCGGTAATCACAGGCGCTCCGAATGCCCCCCAACTTCGCTGGGCGCCTCCACTCAATGGAGAACCTTCCGATGGCTATCGAATTGATATATTCGACGCAAACAACAATCTCGTGCGAACGATATCGGTTGCGTCCGGAAGTCATGCCGCAGCCCTTGGAATTTCCCCGAGCAGCACTCAGCGCATCGTTGTATATGAAAATAACGATGGCGTATTCCAAAAGGTTGGAGCGCCCACTATACTCGAAAGCACTATGACCTCAAAAAATTCAAGGCTACCCCACGTCGGCAGAGCGCTACTTCTCATAGCGCTCTGCATTGGTGCATGGCTACGCATGCGGAGTAAGGCAGTTCATACACCCACATCTCTTCCACCCACTACAAAGGTCGAATCACGATAAAGCGCCGCTTAAAGGCTGGAAGGAACGAAGCAAGGGAGCATGATCGAATGCCGCGCTCTTCGGTCGCCTCCTCGGGATCGTTGTAGTAGACATGCCCATCTTCATATCCCGTAATCACGATGATATGACCGCCGCCTCGTTCTGGATCAAATCCTGAAAAAACACTCGCCAGAACCGGGCCACTGTGAAGATTTTTTAGAAGCCCCTCCCATGCAAGCTCCGCGCTTAGCGGTGTTTTCCCCTGCATCGCGAAGTCCTCATTGAAACCCGTGTACCCAAATCGCTCGGCAAGCCGAGCCAGTCCGGAATGTATCCATCCGACGCCCTCTCGATAGGCTCCGATGGCTACCCCATCTTCGAGCAATACGCGCAGAGTCGGCAGTGTATTCTTCACGTCCGTAGACTTCCAATACGCCAGCACCATCAGGAGAGACGTAACACCGCAACCACGCGAGCGCCACTCGTGACGCTCGATGTCCGCATGCTGTGAATAGAATGGAACAGGAAAGCGCGGCATGTCGTGTGCAAACTATCTGTTGTGGACCCTAGCAGGTTCGAACTGCTGACCTCCTCATTGCAAATGAGGCGCTCTACCAGCTGAGCTAAGGGCCCGTATACCGCGGTGGGCGATCTAGGAATCGGACCTAGGACCTCTGTCTTATCAGGACAGCGTTCTACCACTGAACTAATCGCCCAATATACCCCACAAGGAACGGCTCATAGTACCAGCTTTTGGGCCTACTGACAATACGCTCAAAACCCGCACAGTACATTGCCAAAATTGATGCTCTATGCTATTATACATCAACTCTATGACCGACACGAAGACACTCACTTCGGTCAACAATGCCCTCAAGGAGAAATTCAAGGGCAAAAAGCTCGTTTTTGGACAGGGCGTTGTTGGCGCGAAAGTCGTCGTTGTCAGTGAGATGCTCGGTGCTCACGGCGAAAAAGATGGGTCACCCGTTGGAGGCCCTCATCTCAAGCTCATCAATAAGCTCCTTCGCGATGCTGGCATTGATCGCAAGAAGGTATACTTTACGAACGTCGTTAAGTATCGACCTGACGCAGACAAGGCACCGTCGCCCAAAGAGATCAAGAGCCACGCTACGTTCTTGAAGGAAGAAATCCGCACGGTTAATCCTGAGATCGTGGTCACTCTTGGCAATCTTGCACTCAACGGCGTTGGCCTTCGGATTCCCGTAGAAAATGTCCACGGCAAAACATTTCCCCTTGGTGGCTACCGGCTCTTGCCTACCTTCCATCCTGAGCGCGCGCTACGAGACCCCGGCGCAAAGACGCTCCTGGAAGCGGACTTCGCAAAACTCAAAGAGCTCTTCAAGCTTCCAAAGCTCGAAGCCAACTAAAAAAATCACCTCTCGGGAGGTGATTTTTTTAGTTATGACTTTCGAGCAATAACCCTTCGTGCGGCTTGAACGATCGCGTGAGCATCCAACCCAAATGCTGCCATGAGCTCAGACGGCGTACCCGACTCTCCGAAACGATCGCGTATCCCAACATACTCCATCGCGATAGGGTGATGCTGAGCAAGAAGCTCAGCGACTGCCGACCCCATGCCCCCGGCAACCTGATGCTCCTCAGCTGTAACCATTGCATTGCACTTCTTTGCAGCGCGGAGAATAGCCTCATCATCAAGCGGTTTTATAGTGTGGTTATTGATAACCATTGCTTGGATGCCATGCTTCTCCAACATCTCCGCCGCGACAAGCGCTTCATACACCATGGTTCCACATGCCACAATAGCCACATCGTCACCATCTCGAAGGATAAGCGCTTGGCCGATCGCAAATGGCGTTTCAGGGAGCGTGATTACCGGTGTCTTCTCACGAGCGAGGCGCAAGTAGCTGGGCGCGCTCGTCGCAGCGATCGCGAGCGTTGCCTTGCCCGCCTCAATCGAATCACACGGCACAATCACCTGCATACGCGGCAACATCCTCATTAGACCAATATCTTCGAGCGCCTGATGCGTGGCGCCATCGGGACCGACACTCACACCCGCATGCGCCCCGACAATCTTTACGGGCATATTATTTAAGCAGATGTTCGTTCGAATTTGTTCGTTATTGCGTCCCGGACTAAAAGCTGCGTAGCTTGCGATAAAGGGGACCTTACCCGCAGCAGCCATACCCGAGGCAATCACCGCAAGATTCTGCTCAGCAATGCCGACTTGAAAGAATCGATGAGGGAAGCGCTCGGCGAACCAATGATTGCGAGTGCTCTCGGTAAGATCGGCGCTGAGGACTACAACTCGTTCGTCGTATTCGGCAGCCTGCACAACGGCATGCCCGTAGCCATCGCGAATCGGCTCAGACTGCATCGTCTCGCGTTGAAGCGTGGCAACAATCGAGGCCAGCTCTGACAATCGTTTCATATCTATTTTGGGTTACAAACACCACAAATGCCCTCTCGAACCTGCGTAGATACGCGCTCCGAGATAAGCGCTGCGCACATCGTACGCTGACCCTCATTTGAACAGTGATCGCTTACTGCAGTGCTAGCAAACGAGCCACTTACATCGATGCGAAATAACCCTGGAGCAGCAGGGAGGCCATCAGCGATAGTGGCATACAACGAAATCTTATCCGGCCGCGCTATGGTGCTGCGCTCTATGGTTGAAAGTATAAAGGCCATACGCTTTTGAGAGGCTGACTGCAGCGCGCTTGCCTGCATATACTCCAAGCCCGCTACAACGAAAGAAATACCTGCTAGCACAAACATCACGGTTGGAAATAACTGTCGTCGATCAATGGTCATTTGGTGAAACAAGTTATGCAATTACGTTGAGAGATGTCATGGATGAGCGTTGCTGCGGACTGACAGATGGCTGAATCAGGATCACTGCGGGCGCATTGAGCGTTCACCGTCGAGAGCGCTTTCGCACGCGCGACACAGACGTCGCGCACGGCGCGCGAGCAGGTAGCACTCGCATTAGGATCTTGAGCATTCGATTGTGAAAAGTCCACAACAGGAGCGGGTGCTCCCAATGACGTCAGCGTCGCATTCACGATAGACGCTTTCGCCGCAGCGCTTACCGCAATGTCGGAGATTTGCCCCAGGACGCGATAGGTTTGCTCATAGGCGAAATTGCGCGCGTTGCCCGCCTCTGCATTCTTATACACACCAAACGTAATCGAGACAATCGACACTAGAACAGAAAAAATAAGGGCAAGATCGCGTGTCATATTATTGATGTTCGCTTTCTATTTTACCATGAAGCGTTCGCAACTCCGAAAGAAAGATCTTGGCTTCAGCAGGCTTTGGCGGGATGCCATGCCATTTGTAGTCAAATTCAATTTCATGGATTCCTTTGCCCGGAATTGTATGCGCGATAATAACGGTCGGCTTCTCGTAGATTGCCTTGGCCTCCTGCACGGCATCCACAAACGCCTCGATGTTGTGCCCATCAACCTCAATGACATGCCAATTGAATGCTTGCCACTTGGCGCGAAGTGATTCAAGTGGCATCACATCTTCAGTCATGCCATCGATCTGGATGTTGTTGCGATCAACAATTGCCGTCAGATTCGAAAGTCTATATTTCCCTGCTAGCATCGCTGACTCCCACACGATGCCCTCGTCGAGCTCTCCGTCGCCCATCGAGCAATACGTGCGCCACTTTGCACCATCCATGCGCGCAGCCAACGCCATGCCGATTGCTTGACCCAGACCAGAACCAAGCGGCCCCGACGTGGTCTCAAGTCCCGGGAGTCGCTCTCGCTCAGGATGTCCCTGCAGGCGAGATCCGATCTTGCGAAGTGTGAGAAGCTCGGCAACAGGGAAGTACCCTGCATGCGCCATGGTGGCGTAGCGTACGGGCGCTATGTGACCATTGGAGAGTATGAATCTATCACGGTCGGGCATGCCCGGATTCTTGGGGTCATGATGTAGCACATGAAAGTACATCGCCGTAAAAATATCGGCCATACCCAATGGCCCCGCAGTATGCCCAGAACCAGCGGCAACAAGCATCTCAATAATGCTCTGACGAATCTCATTCGCCTTCAGCTCAAGCTCCCTCACCTTTGTTTCAGAAATGTATTCAGACATTAGAGCGACTTCGCCGCCGTCAAAACATGCATGATGAGAGAATTGGTATACCCAAACTCATTGTCATACCACGCATAGACACAACAGAGATCGCCATCAACGACTTTGGTGAGGGAGAGGTCGGCAATCGAGGCGTGAGCGTCCCCTATGATATCGGAAGAAACGAGTTGATCGCGCGTTGCTGAAAAGATGCCAGCCCAACGAGACTCGCCAGCAGCTTTCTCGAGTATCTCATTAATTTCTTCTGCGGTGGTTTTCTTCTTGGACAAAAAGACAATCGCTGAAATTGAACCCGTCACGACCGGTACACGCAATGCCGAGCCATCAAACTTACCTTCCATGCCATCAACAACACGACCAACAGCAATGGCGGCACCCGTAGAAGAGGGGGTAATGTTCACTGCAGCCGAGCGACCACGACGATAGTCATTGCCCTTGGTCGGTCCATCGATAAGGCTCTGGGTAGCGGTGTAGCCATGCACGGTGTTCAGAAATGCCTTCTTAATTCCGAGCTCTTCCTGCAAGATTTGAATCACCGGAGAAACAGAATTGGTTGTGCAGGAACCATTCGACGACAACACGCACGTCGCAAGAGCATCCGCATTCACACCCATCAGCGCCGTTACTGCGTCGCCAGTATCTTCGTCTTTTGCAGGAGCGGTCAGGACAACGCGCTTAGCTCCTGCGTCGACATGAATCCGTGCCTTCTCAAAACTCTCAAACACTCCCGTTGCCTCAATGACAATATCAATGCCAAGTTCACCCCATGGCAATTTGCTGGCATCTTTTTCTTGGAGAAACTGAATACGACGCTCACCGACAACAAGATATCGACGATCATCTGACGACTCGATACGCACCTCGTGGTGATAGCGACCATAGGCCGAATCAAACTTCAATAGATATGCCAGATTCTCCGGGTCTCCAAGGTCATTGATCGCTACAACGTTGAGCTCATCATGCGTTAGCGCTAACTTCAAAAATGCCCTGCCGATTCTTCCAAAGCCATTGATTGCTATAGTTGCCATATACACTCCATGGTACCATGCCACCTTCAAAAAAGACCCCCGCCTTATGAACAGGCAGGGGGTACAGACGTGGTATGCGTCAGGGATTCGGGCGGGAAAAAGCAGAGCTCAACGACCGCGGGCGTAAAGACAAGCAGATCGAGCATGAAATGAGCAAAGCTCGCATAGATGAGCGGGTCGCTGGTAGCGCTGGAAAGGTACAGATAGCTGAACCAAAATCCCATGGCGGTTTGAAGAATACCACCACGCAGGTTCCACGACATAATTGCGTGAAAGAATCCAAAGAGTAGTGAGCTCACAACCACATCTCGCCATGTCCGGACTGGGTGTGGCCCAAGTCCTCCATGACGAAAAATGAACTCCTCGAGCATCGCGAGAATCGGCAGATTGTAGAGAAGTAGCGCTGCGAACGGATACTTCAGCCACGGATGCAAAAGAGGTCGAAAATTGAGATTGCTCGACACGAGTCGAACGGGTCGAAACTTTCCATCAACTTGTTCGATGAGCTTTCCGAGGATTGCCATTACCACGAGCATTCCCGCTGAATACCAGAACAGACGCCCAATAGGGATGTCGACAATCGCCGCTTCGGCGGGATGGAACGCCATATACCAGAACTCATTGGTAAGAACATGCGCTGAAACGGCAAGATACATGAGCACGGCCGCAAATGCACATCCGTACAACGAAGGGAACCACCGTCGAACACACCTTGTAAGCGCGTGCATATTCGCCAAACCTCCAACGTAGTTAAAGACCGTTGGGCAGGAGCGTATGCCTCTTTTACCTCGGAGTCAATCGAAATGACGTACGGTGTAACGGCGATGGCCCGTGGAGTGCGAGCCGCTCATAGTGCAGCTTGGTCCCATAGCCTTTGTGCTGCTCAAATGCATAGTGAGGATACTGCTTGGAGGCACGAATCATCAGCGCATCGCGATGTACCTTCGCAAGTATGGAGGCGCATGCAATCGTAAAAACAATTCGATCACCACCTACGATAGTGCGTTGCTCCAGCACACTATCAGGAATACGACGATTGCCATCCACCAGCACCAGCGGGCGAGATACAGTTGATGTGTCTGCGCACGCTCGCACCGCTCTCGTCATACCGTCGTGTGTTGCCCTTAGAATATTTCGCGCATCAATGCTACGCGAGGAAACCACGGAAAGGCGATACGTGAGAAGGCGCTCCGCTGAAAGCGCGCGAGCAAGCGCCTCACGCGTAGAAGCTGTCAGCAGCTTCGAATCCCGGACAGCACTCAATGCGGGATGTCGAGTACGGAAAAACTCAGGGGAGAAGTATGCCGCGCATACAACCACGGGTCCCGCGAGACACCCGACACCTACCTCATCAACTCCAATACAATATCCAAAGCCAGCCCGCAGCGAGTTGCGCTCGTACCTTGTATGCGGTAGCTTGCTCATGCTCCCTGACAATACATCATGTCGCACAATCATGAAAGGTCCCCGCGTATGGCTCATCCAATGCGCCGACTACACCTCTCACTACCGCAGTACGAATATCCAGTCGTAAGCTGCGACACGTGCCTTTCAACACGTGACATCACAGTAAAAATGATATTGGTTGCTGACGGCGAAGGGTCCTTGCTTCGCGTCATCCCACCCATGCTGTATATCTGCAGTACCTGTAACCGGCAAGGCACACGCATCGCGTCCAACGTTGCGATCGATGGCACGAAGGTGTACCTCCATTGGAGCAAAACTCCTGAGCATGTCGTTCGTGGTTTCGTATTCGCTCCGCTGATGTTTCGCGATTCGCTCATGTAAACTCGTTTTCGCTCCATGCGATTACGAGTTTTTTCTTACTTCCAACGACGTGTAAATTCGTACAACGCGACCCCTAACGCAACGGACACGTTGAGTGATTCCTTATTTCCACGCATCGGAATTTTCACCATACGGTCTACATTATGCGACATACTTGCACGAACCCCCTTCACTTCATTTCCAACCACCACGGCCATCGGCCATACAGGCGCATGCGCTCGATAGTCGCCTGACGCATCCCCCGTTTCAAGCGCAATAACCGAAACTCCTCGCTTTCGTAGAGCGCGCACCGCATCCACTGCCCGCTTCACTCGTCGCCATGAGACAAACGACTGTGCCCCAAGAGCCGTCTTATTGATGCGCTCCGGATGCGTATCAGGACCTGGGGTAAACCCGGCAAGTACTATCTCCCCCACCCCGACGGCGTCCGCAGTACGGAAAGCGGAACCAACATTGTAAACACTCCTGACATCATCAAGAATGAGGGTGAGTTTCGGCGTGGTCGTTTGCGGTGGCATAGTATATGATAGAGGGACGTACCAATTAAGGTCCAATACTATGCTAGAAAAATTTCAGAAGCAACTGCAGGTCGGTGGATGGATGCTCGTCGTTGTCATTGCACTTACGGGAGTTTGGCTGTGGCAGAATATCGATCGCGCTGGTCGCTCTGGTAATGTGAGTGATACGTTCTACGTCAACGGCACGGGAACGGTCAGCGCTGCACCCGATATCGCGGTAGCGGACATCGCCATCAGCGTCGAAGGATCCTCTTCCAAGCTTGCACAAGATGAAGCAAATAAGAAGTCCAAAACCGTAGTGGAGTACCTCAAGAATACCGGTATCGCGTCGGCAGACATCAAGACCAGTGCGTACAACATCTATCCGATCTACGATTATTCGAATGGAGCCAATCGTATTCGTGCCTACCAGGTGACGCAGTCACTCACCATTAAGATTCGAGATCTCGACAAGACAAATACGATCATCGATGGTGTTGTTGATGCAGGCGCCAACAACGTCAACGGCGTTCGTTTCGAAATCGATGAGCCAGAAAAACTACAAGCGGAGGCACGGGCAAAAGCTATTGCAAACGCAAAGGAAAAAGCGGAACAGCTTGCCAAGCAGCTTGGCGTTCGACTCGGCGACATCGTCAGCTTTAATGAATCAGGCAACACATATCCTCCTATGATGTATGGCATGGGTGGGAGCTCCGTCATGATGAAAGACACTGCAATGACTGCACCCGAGCTACCCGCCGGACAGAATGAAATTAAGGTTGATGTGACGATCACCTATCAGATTCATTAGTTCGTAGCACCATCGCATCAAATGCACGAAAAAGAGCACCCGCGTGGGTGCTCTTGCGTTAAGAGGACTAGAGCTTCAGTCGCTCTAACTCCTTGCTCATGACTGCATCGAGCATACTGGCTCGATTCCTGATGCGATCAACTGCGATCGCCAGTGCCTTCATCTGACTCTGATTCACGCTCGTGAGTTTCAGGTTGCGACGCGCCTGCTCAACGAAGGCGAATGGGACCGTTCCCGATTCGACCAGGCGATACCGTGCCTTTTGGTCAGGTGGCGGAAAAACCTTGCACGTCGTCACTTGTGGTGCCTTTCCGAGTGGCACCCACTGAATCACAATCTGCGCATCGGGGATCCAAAGCGCTCGACGCTCCAACCTCCCCTTGCGGCTCATTACACTGTGGACGTATTTCTCTGCCCACATACTCGACTCCTTTCCTTGGACACAATCGTGCCCTCCTTTCAAAACTATAATACCACACTGCGAGATTTTAGGCAAGTGCCTGGCTAGGACCGAGCGACTACGCCGGCATATTTGCTAATCACGTCACGAAGCGCCTCGGGATTGGCGATTTGATCGATGACAAATTCTTTTTCAGTACCCGCTGACTGCACAATCACGCTCCCAAATCGCAAGACTGTACCGATGACGCCCTGAATATGCGTAGCTACATCCTGCACTCGCTCAAGTCGAATAATGGAAATATTGCGATCAAAGAGACGCTGGTAATCAATATCGATGATGCGCTTATTGGTGACTACCCAGATATCCATATAATACGTCGTCCAAAACTGCCAAAACACAGCCCACAAGACGAGCCCCCACAGAGCCCACACCACTACCAGCGACGACAACGAAGCAGCTATCGGAGCGATAATGCCCAACCACACCAAGGCACCGCTCACTGCCAAAGGAAGAAACGACATCGCTAGTAGTCCCACGATACGGACAGCAATGAAGAGCCAGTGCCGATGCACCTTCAGTACAATCTCCTCCCCTTCTTCCATGGGTATATACATAGTGCGTTATGAAAAAAGAATACCAAGTCCCGCAATCGCACCAAGCGCAATCACGCCACCAATGTAGACGCGCTCGGCAGTTTTGAATATCTCGTGCTCAAATGGAAACCGGCGCCAGTGATACAGCAGAATGACGGTGACAGCTGCAATAAACACGCCCACAAGTGAAGCCAAACTGACGAGCACAAGCGGTGAGAGCTCGACGGTCACTGGTAATGACGTCCACACCGATTGCAGATCGGGAAATGGTACGCCCGTAATTCGCGGAAGCTGAGGTGATACCAACATCGTGCACTAAGTATACCACACCACAAAAAAAGGCTCGGAGATGTTCTCCGAGCCCACGACACTCACCTACCCTACACCAGACCGGGTATCCGACTAAAGGCTGCCCTTCGTCCAAGCACGCACAACTGCTCTGACGGTGGCCTTGAGTCGCTAACTCCGTAGCGACAAGCGGTAAGCACACGTCGTGCTTAGACGAGCCAATGCGCATACACTGCGCTACGACAACTGCGGGACTCGTCGCCGTCTACGACGAAGCTAGTGTAGCACACTCGAACGCCTCTAGACCAGGTCACACTTCGGGCAGACCATGCAACTACTGTGGCGCGCCCAGTCACGAAGTGGGGTGTCACATTTCCGACAGCGCATGAGCCACCAGCAACGAATGGCATGTGCAACGCCTCTGATAAAGGACATACTTCCTCCAATCGGCACCAGCATAGCACACAAAAACCGCCCGTGAAGGCGGTTGTTGTTATTCTCATCAACTATGGCGCGAGCAACTCATCGAGTGTACCCTCCGAAAACTCTCGAGAACGTACGGTAAGACCTCTCAGCTCATGATACGCATCTATAATCTGTCGATACCTCTCCTTCAATTGTCCAACTTTATCGCTCTTGACTGCTTTTCCATCTATACCAATGTCCCACTCACCCTTAGTATCGCTCAAGTAAATCTTATGCCCCTTATCCTCGAAATTATAGACGGTCCTCTCATTAGTGCTCTCCACACTCGAATTAACAGATTTCAGAATTCCAAGAACTCGTTCCTCGGAAACTCCCGTGACTCCTACTAATCGATCAATAATCTCTTGACGTGCTTCACTGAGGCGCTCCTCGCCACCCGAAAGCTCAACATCCGCCAAATCCTTCGCTTCTTCCTCGGTTCTTCCAAATGATTCCAATCCCATAGTTTGTATTTGAAATAGTACATGCTCAGTGTAGCCAATCCCTCACATGCCGCAACTCCATTTGTGCACAAAACCCCATCCGAAGATGGGGTTTTGGTTTCTAATCTTACACAGTCAATTAGTTTCAGAATGCGATTTAGTTCTTTGCATCATTAGCAGAACTCCGATTTCGCTGTCGGACCCAGCATAGCTCGTACGCCGTAGCACCAGTAAAGGTGATGCGACGTACACCCTATATCGACTTCTTTTACCTTTCCCAAACTTCTCTTTTCACGAAGAAAAAAGAATAGAAAGGAGGTGATCCAAGACCAGCTTCCGCTAGCCTTGCCTTGTTACGACTTACTCCCTGTTACCGATCCTACCGTGTCCCCCCAGGAATGTAGGGGTCTTCAGGTATTACCGGCTCCCTTGAGTTGACGGGCAGTGAGTGCAAAACTCGAGAACGTATTCACCGCGGCATGCTGATCCGCGATTACTAGCAATTCCAGCTTCAAGGAGGCAAGTTGCAGCCTCCTATCCGAACTGAGGACGCGTTTGATGGGATTAGCTCCACCTCGCGGTTTGGCGACCCGTTGTCGCGTCCATTGTATCATGTGTGTAGCCCAGGGCATCAGAGGGCCACGCTGACTTGACGTCATCCCCACCTTCCTCTGCGTTACCGCAGCAGTCTCGTGTGACACGTATAACACACGATAGGGGTTGCGCTCGTTGATCCACTTAAGGAGACCTCTCACGAGACGAGCTGACGACAGCCGTGCAGCACCTGTCCAACGGCCTTTCGGGGTCCCACGTTTCTGCGGGATTTCCTTTGGATTTCAAGCCCTGGTGAGGTTTCTCGGTTAGAGTCGAATTGAACCACATGATCCACTGCTTGTGCGAGTTCCCGCCTATTTCTTTGAGTTTTAATCTTGCGATCGTACTTCCCAGGCGACACACTTAACGCGTTAGCTTCGCCACTGGAAGGGTCGATGCTCCCAATAGCTAGTGTGCATAGTTTAGGGCGTGGACTACAAGGGTATCTAATCCTTTTTGATCCCCACGCTTTCGAAATTGACCGTCAGCAGAACGCTAGAGAGCTGCCTTCGCTTTTGGTGTTCCGTATGATATCAGTGGATTTCACCCCTACACCATACGTTCCGCTCTCCTCTCATTCGCTCAAGCCGTGCCGTTTCCGATGCAGACATGAAGTTGGGCCCCATGATTTAACATCAGACTAACACGACCGGTGACTTTCGCTTTACGCCCAGTAATTCCGGATAATGCTCGGGGTCTCTGTATTACCGCTGCTGCTGGCACAGAGTTAGCAACCCCTTATTCTCGTGGTACCGTCAAAATTCTTCCCACGCAAAAGCGGTTTACGACCCGAAGGCCTTCTTCCCGCACGCGGC
>JAGOPO010000003.1 GCA_017992005.1 Minisyncoccota bacterium | reverse complement strand
CTGCCAATGCGGTGAGAGTGGCGTCGAGGGTTTGATATGCGGCAGGGTTGAATGCAGTGCCGTTGATCTTGAGGGCGGAGATGGATGCGGTACCGGAGACTTCGAGGTTCGTGGATACACTCGCACCCACACTGAACACGTTCAGCGCAGTCCAGGTGTTAACGGTGGAGCGGGAGGCGGGACCGTTGATCCAGTCGAGGGAAAGTGAAGCGTATGACCCATTGACTGCGAGGTTGAAGCCACTACCAGAGAACTGCATCGATGCAACGCTTACAAATGTGCCGCTTGAGCCTTCCTTCACAACGAGAGAGCCAGATCCCGGACCACTGCCAGTGTTGAGGTCAACACCGCATGAAAAGAGACCAGTCGATTCATTCCAAAGAAGCTTTGCAGCCACGGCATTGCAATTCGTGAGTCCAGATCCATAGGTGGAGGAGGCTGAAGCGGTGCCGGTGACTTCAAGGTCCCCGGAGATAGAAGCAACAGCAAAAACCGATGATCCGGTCACTGATAGCGATGAGAGTGTTGAAGAGCCAAGGGTAACCGCGCCCGCAGAGAAGGCACCACTTACGGTGAGGCTTTCAGCGTTTACTTCTGCGAGTGTGCTCACCCCAGAAACGGAGAGAGTCTCTGTGGAGAGACTCTTGGCGCCGAAGTATGTGATGCCACCGATCGTTCCAACGCTTCCCCCTGAAGAAGTCTGCGGGACAGCGCCGATGGAAAATCCTTGAGGAGCTTGGATACCCTGACTCCCTGGATCCCCTTTGTCACCCTTGAGCTGCGCTGCGATCTGAGGAGGGAGGCCAAGACTTAGGAAATCCTCCACGGCAGCGAGGATAGCCTCCTTGCTGACTGCCTGGGTGACGACAATGCGGGGAGCAACGGAGGCAGCTGGAGATGTGGAGACAAAAAGATCAGGCGTTGCACTAGGCGATGGCGAAGCTGGAACCGCTACCGCTACCACGGGCTGCTGCTGCTTGTATTGCGCAAACTTCGTGACACCAGAACGGATTGAAACACCGCTCAGAGAAATAAAGAACAAAATAACCGCAACCGTAGCAACCGACTGCCACATTCGAATGCCGTAGCTCGAAGCGGCTCGAATGGGAAGCTGCTGCTGTTCTTGCTGCGCAAGCCTCGCACTCAGCGCCTCATGGATAACCTTCGTAAAGATTGCATCCACATACTCAGAAGGGCTAGGGGCTGCGACAGGGGCTGCGACAGGGGCTGCGACAGGGGCTGCGACAGGGGCTGCGACAGGGGCTGCGACATCAAAAACAATCTTATCTCCAAAATACTCTACAAGCGCCTCTCGTGTTGCATACCAGTTATGACCGATCTTCCGCGCTTTGAGTTTCTTCTTGCAGGCCAGAAGACGAAGATACTCCTGAGAATGAGTCGTGTATTTGGAGGCAGCCTGAAGAGACAAAAAAGTCTCTCCCTTGAAAATCTTGATATCGTTTTTTTGATCCCCCCTATTCACAAAAAACGTTAGTTAGAAAAAATATCGGATGACATATCGGTTTGCGTATACGATACATCAACGATACCCGCACAATTTCTTACTGAGAAGCAATTCATCACTCAGATATTTTATCACGTATCCGATATCTCAATACAAACGATTTTGTTGATAAGTCTAAATCAAAATAGCATCAAGAAATAATGCTCGATCAGAGCTTTAATCGCAGCACCTCGTCAACACTACCGCTCCATCAAGGCGACTATCACGACAACACGTAATCCACTCCAGTCGTGAGCCTCAAAAGGTCGCCCAGAGAGTTAATTACTCCCCAGGCGACGCTCAGAATGACCGATGAGCCACGAATCAGCGCCCTTAGGATGGCTAATTCGAGAGTCAAAAATACACTCGCACAGAAATATGCGAGTTCAAATCATCTAAATCCCGATAATGTCGTCGCACTACGATATATTCGCTTTGCAGAGCATCAATTCCCACATAAGCAGAGCAATTCCATCACCGATACGAATCACGAATACATGCCAAGGTTTAATACAGGCTCCTCGCAACGCAGTCCCATTACATTGCTAAAACAATAGTAATCACCACTGCTATTTTCTTTACTACACGTTACTATGTCTTACTACATATACCTTACTACTCCATGCTAAATAGACGACGTGCATTTTGGGCTGTAACTCGTGATAGCTCCTCAAGCGCTTCGCCACGAATTGCCGCAATTGACTGTAGAACATATGTCACATATGCGGGCTCATTTCTCTTTCCACGTTGTGGTGCTGGGGCGAGATACGGAGCGTCAGTTTCGACGAGAATATTTTCTAGCGGCAGACTACGAACCATCTCATGGTAAGACTTTGAATACGAAACGATCGCGTTCAACCCTAGCATATACCCTTGCTTGATATAGTGCCTCGCCGCCTCGACATCTCCGTTGAAGCTATGGATCACTCCTCGCAGCGCTGGCTTCCGGGCGAGCAGCTCAAGCATATCCGTATGAGCATCACGGCAATGGATGATTACTGGCTTTTGCATGCGCTCAGCGAGTTCGAGCTGACGCATGCATCTCATTTTTTGCTCATCGTGCTCCTTTTCGGATTTGGCATGGAAGTAATCCAGTCCGATTTCACCGATCGCCACAACACTCGAGTGTGCCGCCAACGCCTCATAGACCGAGATGTCAAAATCCATCCCTTGTTCGTCGGTAGGATGCGAGCCGACCGACGTATATACACCTTCATACTGCTCGGACAAGCGAATTGCCTGTCTACTTGTCTCGATATTCGTGCCGACGCAGATCATCGTGATCCCCGCATCGAGCGCCCGTCGAACCACGGCATCCCTATCGTCGTTGTACTGCTCAAGCTGCGGATGACAATGCGTATCAATTATATGTTTCGTCATTCTTAATATGTCATGTTTTTACGAACCGCACATTTCGAAATATGATCTATCGATGATTTATTCTGGATGAATGGATACCACCTGCATCCTCGCTTCAAGCTCAGGATGGCCCTTCGTTGGTGCTGTAGGGGCCCCATGTCACGGCCTAGACATGTATCGTATATCGAATTTGAAGTGATCCCGCTGGCTCCCTTGCCACCGCATGGAATCATGAGATCCAGGCGACTCCGAAGGATCCGAATGGGCGACAAGGAGGGCTGCGCATTCATTCAATCACCTACACCATACTACTCGAGAATTGCTTCCAACTCCACAGCTCCTACGCATCACATCAACATAGGCCCACTTCACGTCCCTACACCACGTCAGACGGTCCACCAAAAAGGGAATATGTAATCGATCTTCACAGTATGACGCACAAGTCGCAATTGCATAACCGCATAAACATCGACGCCAAATGATTGCGTACGCCAATTGTAAAACGAGGCAATGCGGCTCAGTCCCTAACCTATACACCGGACTTAATGTTCCACCTAGAACTCTATAAACTATGGAGTTGGGTCTGCTATCAATCGGCAGCGTCGCCCTTACTACGATGCAATCAAAAAGCGCAGACACTCCCCCGCTAACAGCACTAGCCTCACGCAATCAACGACCGAACGTCGTCGAATTACTGATAAGCAACGCACAACGATCGGAGGCACATTACGATGCTCTCATCCACCTGCGTAGTGAAAGCGCCCAATCCATAGAAGACGTCCAAACAACATAGACCGCCACTCGGAACCGCCGCCGAAATGAAATAGCCGGGCATTCGATAAAAGTGGGAATGTTACGTACATAGTTCGCATGTCACTCGTAAGGCGAACATTATTAATCATTCACACTGATGTACCTTGCTATATAATCCTTCATCATCGTTACTACTCCATCGCAGTGAAACACCTCACGGACGTGCAATGACTTCGCTCTCCCGTTCACGTGACCGCGAGCGCACGCAATCTGCAATGGCACCGCTCCATATCACCGGCAGCTATCCGCATGCGTCAGCGATCCGCATGCGACAGCGCCACTCACATGCCTCCATATGTTCTCGGCTCCAGTCGAATCAACGCCTTCACTGAGACGCATTTCGTGTACGCTCACCCTTGGCGCCGTTACTGAAGCACGCATCAAGCACACTATCGATCTTCGTTTTCATTTCTGTTGCGATGCTATTCAGATTCATTTTCGAAAGCGACTCTGAACATCTCTCATTTTCAAATACCTGGTCATATTACTATCACCTCTACTCGGTAAATCTTTCATCAATAATCACACCCCCTCGACTCTCTCCGCTCTCTTACCACATTGTCACTGCCGTGCACATCGCTTGCTGGCTACAATTCAACGATCCGTGCAACACAGCACTTCAAGGGCGGCAAGGCATAGGTGCAACATTATGCGACCATAGAGTTATCCGTCTCATCTTATGCGACGATACCCGCTAGTCACTTCTCCTAGGCGCTTCCTTGCGACGAGCTTGGCGGAAAATCACCGAGCGGCGACTTGGATACAATCCACAAAATGGCGTTGCTAATGTCTGGCCGCTAGCACAAGCGAGACCGCCATAACGCGTGAATTCGACGACGGAACCGCTCCCTACCATCTCCCCGCATTGGATCTCTGGTGGCACGGGAGTGCTCGGCACGGTAAGCCAGCGCAGTATGTCATATAATTGCGTAACCCGATTATTAAAACTATCATAAAATCCACTGTTTAGTGGATTTTATGCATCTCCGTATATTGTCTCTCGTGTCCCTATGATGCGCTCTCCGGCTTCGGAAATAGCGGCTCTGGCCGGCTCACAGTATACACTTGACCCTGCTGAGGCTCTCCTGCTTGAAGATTAAAAGCTGTGCTAATCTTTTCTGCCGTCGCGGGCATAAACGGTGCAAGCAATTGCGCAATGTGAGCTATCATAACAGCTGAAACACCCAACGTTTCACGCTGCTGATCCCCCTCTTGCTTCCATGGCTCATTACTATTGAGGTACGCATTCGCAACACCTATCTTACTCCACACCGCCGAGACTGCGTCGTGAAGCCTAAATTGGTCAAAGGCGCGATGATAATCCGTATCGTCGTATATCTGAGCCAAAGCCCCTACAGAATCGCGCCATGAGGCGTTAAACGCGTATGAGCCACTTAATTTGGTGTCGATCAGTGTCGCTACACGCTGTACGAGATTACCTAATCCATTTGCGAGATCAGAAACATAGCGAGATTCCAGATTCTTGAATGAGAAATCACTGTCGTCGGTGCTTTGCAACTCTCGAAGCATAAAATAGCGGATGACTTCTGGTGAATATCGATCGAGCAACTCGAATGGGTCAATCACATTGCCTATCGATTTTGACATCTTCTCACCATCGACCGTAATAAAGCCGTGCACGTAGATATTCTTTGGAATCTCGAGCCCCGCTGACATGAGCATCGCCGGCCAAAAAATCGCATGGAATCGTGTAATATCTTTTCCAATCAGATGAACATCGGCAGGCCAGAACACCATACCCTCTTGGTCGGTACCGTATCCCAGCGCTGAAATATAATTTGAAAGCGCATCAGCCCATACGTACATCGTCTGGGAATCATCACCGGGCACAGGAATCCCCCATGGCAACTGTGCAGAGGGTCGTGAAAAGCTTACATCTTCCGCGTCTTTGAGGAGATTGAGAATCTCACTTGTGCGCGTTTCCGGCACAATCCTCATGCGTCCCGACTCAATACTTTCTGCAATCTTTCCGGTGTATTTCGTGAGGCGAAAGAACCAGTTCTCCTCTGCAATGACGTCAGGCTTACTCTTATGAAGCGGACAAAGCCCATCAATAAGCTCACTCTGCTTGATAAATGCCTCATGGCCAACACAATAATACCCTTCGTATGACTTCTTATAGAGATCCCCCTTCTCTGCCATGGCTGACCAAAGCTTTTGAGCCGATGGGAAATGCCGAATCTCATCGGTTGTACGTATAAAATCGGTATTTGAAATAGACAAGCGCGTCGCCAATTCGCCCACCTTTCCCGCAATGTGGTCGACGAACTGCTGTGTCGGGACTCCTGCATCAGAGGCGGCGCGCATAATTTTGGTGCCATGCTCATCAGTCCCTGTGACAAATCGCACATCATCTCCGCATTGCCGCCGATAGCGAGCGATAGCATCTGCTTGCACGAGCTCCAACGCAAAGCCAATATGAGGCGCTGCATTGGTATAGACTATTGCGGTCGTAATATAAAAGCGTGCCATTGGGGAATATCATGCCACACAACCAACATTACTTCCAGGCCTTTGGCGCAACAACAACAACGAACTCGCCGAGCGTCGAGTCCGCCTCAAGGGCACGAGCAACTTCGAGGGCAGTCCCCCGATAAAATGTCTCAAACTTTTTTGTTATCTCCCTCCCCACGACTACCCTTCTCTCTGGCGTTTCTGCTACGGCAAAACAAGCAGCAAGCTGCGCTAGCGCTTTCGCCATTCGATATTTACCCTCATAAAATACCACCGTGTCAGGAAATTCCGCTATCTCACGGAAGAACGTCTCTCGCCCCTTCTTATGAGGCACAAATCCCCAGTATGAAAAACGATCAGCAGGAAATCCACATACAGAAAGCGCTGCGATTGCGGCATTCGCTCCTACTATCGGCACTACCACAAGATCGTCCACAGCGCTCAATAGTTGCTCGACCAAACGTCCGCCCGGATCATTGACCCCTGGTGTTCCCGCGTCGCTGACGAGCGCAAGGTTGCGTCCCTCATTGAGCATGAGTGCGGCACGAGCAACCACCGCGTCAGAGCTATGCTGGTGATAGGCTATGAGCGGCTTGGTAATCTCGAAATGCTGCAGCAGCTTCGCTGTCACGCGAGTGTCTTCGCACAAAATCGCATCCGCATCTTTCAGCGTCTGCACGGATCGAAATGTCATGTCTTGCAGGTTGCCAATCGGCGTCGCAACCACCCAGAGAGTCGCCATATCAGGAGGTCCGACGCGACGTCTTCAGTCGCGCCATATCATCGAGAATCTCAACGATCACTGACGCCATAGGGACACCAAGGAGAGCCCCCACAACACCGCCAAGCTTCCATCCGATAAGAATCGAGAGCATAACCACGACCGGGTTGAGGCCTGTCGACTTTCCCAACACCAACGGCACAAGCACATGATTTTCAAACTGCTGTACAGCAACCCACATCACAAACACCCAGAAGCCAAGCGTTGGGTCCTGTAAAAACGCCATTAAGATTGCCGGAATAGAAGCGAGAACAGGCCCTGCGACGGGAAAAATCTCTAGCGCAATCGACAAAATCGCAAATACCAAAGCGAACTTAACCCCCATCAATGAAAGTCCGATAAACACCATAAGCCCCACGATCAGCGCCAACAACATCTGCCCTTGCAGCCAATACCCCACCTTCACCTCGACGCGGTGCCAGAGATCAATGATATAGTCCTCGAAACGCTCAGGAGCAATGGCAGCTAAGAAATTTGGCACACCGTCTTTCATCACCGATAGGTAGAAGGAAAGCACCAATACTGCAACAAAGGAGAAGAGACCGCCAAACGTACTCACCGCCAGATTCAGCGCGGATTGGGAAAACTGCTGGAGATAGCCAGCAAGAACCTCCAAGATATTCTGCAATTCAGAAACAAAATCAAAATACTTTGGAGCGCCGGACTGCACCGAATCAAGCGATGACGAAATCTGCTGTGTCACCTTCGGAAGATAGACGGTCAAATTTGATAAATCCGAAAGCACTGATGGCAAGATAAGCGACGTGAGCCCGGCGACAATGGTCAAAAACAACAAGTAGAGCAAGATAACGCCCAAAATGCGTGGGCCACCCTTCTTTTGAAACCAGTTCACGAATGGC
The DNA here is from genome assembly GCA_017992005.1 of Minisyncoccota bacterium. Lineage (GTDB taxonomy): Bacteria > Patescibacteriota > Minisyncoccia > 2-02-FULL-40-12 > GWA2-44-9 > JAGOPO01. The sequence goes on along the minus strand of JAGOPO010000003.1, from coordinate 46,497 downwards.
TGCACCGCTGAAGCGATCACTACCGACAATAAGAGAATTTTCACCACATCGGCGAGCAAGTACACCAAAATAAATCCGATGAGGACCAGAAGCGCCCGAAATACGCTTGCCGTCGAGATATCTACTTGCATACGTTCCGCCATAGCGTGAAATGGTTATTTGAATGTTACTACATCGACAAAATCCTCCTTGTTCACATCAGGACCAATAACGGCCATATTCAAACGCTCATCCTTGAAGATAGTCTGCGCTACATCGCGAATATCGTCAGCGGAGACCGCCTTAATCTTTGCAATATCTTCTTCAGGAGTATGAATTGCATCATAAAACAACACCGATCCACCGAACTCATCAGCCACTCCGCTCGTGCTCTCGAGCGTAAACGCCAATCGCCCTTCCGCCTGATCTTTGACGCGAGAAAGCTCCTCTGTGGTCACACCATCGGCAGCGATCTGCTGCATTTCCTTCAAGATAACCTCAATGCCCTCACGCGCCTTCTGCTGATTGAGTCCAGCGCCAATCTCAAAATAGCCAGAATCAGTGTAGTTCGTGTTCCCCGCCCACACGTAGTAAGCAAGACCACGCTTTTGACGTACCTCATCAAACAATCGTGAGCTCATGCCACCGCCTAAAATCTGCGCCATCAGTGCCGCAGGATAGCGCCGGTCGTCATACATATCAAATCCCCTCACTCCCAAGCTCACATAGAGCTGTTCGACGTCTTTCTTTGCCGTAATAATTGCTGGCGCTGCTTGTGTATCAATGGTTGCCAGCTTTCCTGCGCGTTCTGCCGTTCGAATCGATGCAAACGTCGATTCTACTTTTGCACGAACTTCATCGGCATTGATATTGCCCGCCACCGCAATAATCGTATTTGCGGCAACATAATGCGTATCAAACCATGACCGCAAATCAGTTGATTGCATACCCTTCACGGTATCTTCAGTGCCACCAACCTCCCAACCTGCAGGCTGATCGCCATACAAAAGCTCCTCAAAAAGCCTCCCAATGTGTTGCTGCGGGTCATCGCGTCGCATGCGCAACTCTTCGATAATCGGCCCTCGTTCAATCTCCATGGCGCCCTGGTCGAGCTTTGAGTTGAGGAATATATCAAACACCACATCCATAATAGTATCGAGCTTCGATGCAGCTGCTTTTGCGTAGTAACCGGTGACCTCTTTGCTGGTAAACGCATTGTACGATGCGCCGATGCCATCCAGCTCGCGGCTAATATCGACATAGCCGGGTCTTCGCTGCGTCCCCTTAAACATCATGTGCTCCAAGAAATGAGAAATCCCCCCAAGATTCTTGGGCTCATACTTGGATCCGCATTTCACCAGCACGAGCACCGTTGCCGTCGTTGCCGATGGCATAGGAATCGTCACTAAACGTAGCCCCGACGCGAACGTATGGAGGCGATGGTCAAAACCTGTGGTCATAGAGATAGTATACAGTGTGCCGGCGGAAAGAGTCGAACTTTCGTCTGAACGTTATGAGTGTTCTGTTCTAACCGTTGAACTACGCCGGCTTTGGAACGTGCTGGAGGAGACCCTCCATAAGCCCGCTTATTATATAGTATAATTGAGTGCTTTTCAAGACCGTGAATCGAAGGGTTCCGTAATATCGATCAGTATTTTCATAAATCTTCTTTTGCAATGTTCGAACAAAGACAGTCTTTCGAAATTGCTTCGCTGGTATCGACAAGTAGTTTGACCAAAATTCAACGATGCGACGCTCTCGTAATCGATGTTGTTCGTTGATAAGCACCGAGACGGAAAAATCATCGGCACCTTTATTATAGAAACGACGAAGCCATCGCATCATAAACAAGACCACGCGAGGGTCGGCATTCACAAAATGGACCTGCCGCATTGTTTTCGCTCCCTCCGCAAGATACAAAGCAATCCCAGCCATGAAAAACTCGGCATCGGTAAGGGTTGCGAAGTGTTGCAAACCTTTCTGCATATGAAAATCTACTACTGTCTGACGTTTCTTCTTTTGTGCGAGAGCGCCTCGTAGCTGTCCCAGTCGCACGGCTCCCTGGGTACGGATAGCGAGACGCTCTTGCTGAATCGCGGTCAGTTCAAGATCGGCACACCACCGACTTGCACTCGATTTAGAGACACCCAATCGCTTGGTGACATCACTAATACTCGCTCCTTGTCGTCGGAGTGCTCGCGCCTGCTCACGGAGTATCGATTTTGCCATACCTAAAGAGTATCAAACTATCATCGCATACACCACCAGTCCCACAATCCCCTTGTGCAATAGTTTCACATCCTGTATAGTCACGGAGTCCATCACATCGCGGGGTGGAGCAGCGGCAGCTCGTCAGGCTCATAAGCAATTGTGACTTTACGTAGAGATACGTATCGAAAACACCCGAAACTGTCGGGAAACCCCACCGGTTCAACCGAGGGCAATCCGCAGCCAAGCCATATGATTGCATAGATCATATGGAAGGTTCAGAGACTATAATGGGAGCATCCTCGCCCACACGGGACGGATGATGGGATAGTCCGACACTGCCAGGAATGGCAGACAACAGAAAGAACCTGAAGGTCGTGGGTTCGAATCCCACCCCCGCAACTACATACGAAAGGTCCCCCAATATGGGGGATTTTTCGTAAACGAATAACCTCACTTCTTCGGATCTTGCTTGCGGTTCCAGTTATACTTCTTAAATTCTTCGTGAATATACCAGGTGAAATACGTCGAGAATTTGTGCTCGAAATTTTTAGGGTTACCGAGATACCGCTTCGCTGCTACCGGAATTAGATGTGTAAGATTTTGAAGAGCCATGCTCTTTTCGTCATCCGGTGCATCAAATACGAGGAGTGCCTCAAGTATCAATTCCTCGATATACTTTTTTGTTCGCGTAAAATCTGCATCGTCATGCCGAACGATACCTGCATCCTGCTCGTGAGTTCGAATCTTGAAAACTCTGTTTTTCATACGGTTGACCCTGCAATACCAATGATATACCATGCGCCCAACACATATACCAGGAGGTTACTATGGGTTGGACGAAAGACGATAGCGTACAGCGTGACGGTGTGACCCCGAAGGAAGCGTCGCGAGCTTGGCATCAAGCCCGTGAGGATGCTGCGGGCTCAGGTAGTCTCCCGGAGCGAAATGAAAATAAGACGAGCGATTCGGAAAGCGGAGGGCTCCTGAACTTCCTGTTCCGCATCGCAGGGTTTGGCAGGAACGATTCCGACTAGTTTACGTCATGACCGCTCGTGCACAAACGCCCCTCCCCACCCCTCACCGGGTGGGGTTTCATTATTGACTTGGGTTGATTTTTTTGCTATAATATAAATAGTAGACACTCGCGTCTATCTTAACAAAGGAGAGTCCCCAATGGACTTCTGGCAAGTTCACGGCCTTGGCTTCCTCATCGCTATCGCGTTCTTTCCTCGGCTGACGATGCTGTTTGCCGGCATCGCATCCGGGTTCGGACCGTTGGGATGGCTGGGCTTCGTCTTTGCCCCACACCTCACGGTCGCCATCCTGGCAACGACTGCATACTGGGGCACCAACCCAGGCCTGTGCGTCTTGGCTTGGATTGTGGCCCTCACCGGCACCGCCGGCGAGACAACAACGACGCGCACCGTTGTTACTGGGTACAAGCAACCTTCACGCTCGCCCCTCCCCACCCCTCACCGGGTGGGGCTTTTGTAGATTGCAAATACATCAAAAGTGTGGTATATTCGAATCCGCTTAACAAAGAAGGGGGGTCTGCCGTGATCTACCTACTGGCTCTCGTCGTACTTCTTGGCTATGTCCTTATCGGAATAGCCGCATTCGCCGCCTGGCTTCAGCTTTCTGAGCGGTACCCATTCGGTGTTCCTGGCAGTGGCTTCTTCTGGTGGACGAAGTATCTGCCCATCTTGGGATATGGACTCCTCCTCATGGCTACGGGAGAAAGCTTTATTCTCAAGCTACCGGGAATAGGACTCATCGTCTCGAGCTTCCTTTTTCTGCCTCCTCAGAAAACGAAGTAGCCCCTCCCCACCCCTCACCGGGTGGGGTTTTTCGTAGCTTGCAAAATAGACAAAAGTGTGTTATTATAATATTAGTCTTTAACAAGAAATGAAGGAGGGTGCAATGCGACCAGGATTCTTGAAGGGCGAGAAGTCTCTCGTATCGGAAGTGAAAAGGACGCCGGAGGGCAACATCGCAGGAGGAGGCCAGATAATCGGCTTCAACCTCGGTTGGGATTATTGTGCAGAACACGAGCGCGGCATCGACCCGCTCGTAAAAGCGTTCGGAATCCCCGACGCTCCCGCTCGGCGATCCACACCACTCGGCGACCTACTGGGAGCCGATGCTCGCACGATCACCAAGGTCCCCGAGGGTCTCCGGTTCTACAAGAACCTAAATGGCTACGCGTACCTGATGTACAGCTTCTCGCCATTCGTCGGGTGCGACAGCGATACGGAGATGTCCGCTGATGACCTCAACAGCCAGCTGCGCGTCTACAAGGACGAGCCGATCTGGACTGCCTGGAGCAGTAATAACTTCGGCATCCGAGTGAAAAATGACATCCTCGACTCCGAAGTGATGATTCTCGAACAGATCTACCACGCATTCCTGCAGTTGGATATCATCATGCTCGTCGAAGGTCGCCCCAATCCTTTCGCCGGAGGAGGCCTTGTCATCGCCATCAAGTCGCGCATTCCCGAAGTCACCCTTCAGGAGATGCGCGAAGCCGACGAGAAGTACCTTGCCCTCAAAGAGGCCCGCCCCGTAACGGCCAGTCAGCCTTAGCGCCCCTCCCCACCCCTCACCGGGTGGGGTTCTTTTTTATGTAAACAGCTTGCATATGTGTAATAATTGTGGCATGGTTTTTATCAACGCCAATCACTGGCACCATTAACAACGAAGAGGGTCCGAATGGAAAGCCCCTACAAGCAACACCTCGAAGCGCTCCAAGATGTTCCGGTGGTGATACACCGCGCACATGGCACCGATGCTAAAGGTGTTGTAACCAAATGCGACGACAATGGCGTTCATATTGGTAGCGAATCAGAACATACCGACGCCACACTCCTTACCTTCATCGCCTACCAAGACATCCGTGGAGTTGCGCACGAGGACTGGGATGACGACATCGTCGGGTGAGGTTTGCAGCATGCCAAACTATAATCCGTCACTCACGGAAACGCACAACATTGCCCGGCGAACCATCAACCCGTCCGGCGACAGTAAGGCATGCCTCCGCTCCCTTGGACTCGACGTGGAAACGGAAGATGCTGCAAATCCACTCTTCTACGGCGTTGCCATTCCTGCTAACTGGAAGGTCACCGTCTCGGGTGGAGCAACTACATTCTTTGACGGCAATGGCAACGAGCGCATCGTGCAGTTCATTCGCGGCACCCGCGACGACATCCGCGATGCCTTCGTCTACTTCTCGTAGCCCCCTCCCCACCCCTCACCGGGTGGGGTTTTTGTATTGACAAATTAATAAATCTAATGCATCATTATGCCTAGTTCCTACCACAAAACAACCCCCTCCTGGAGGTATCTCGTGAAAAACATTCTCATCGCTGATGCAGTGGCGATCCTCTGCACGTGCATCGTGGTCATTCTTGGATATATCCTTGGATTACCAGCGCAACACGTTGCGGACTTGCTGCTGGTCATTTCTCTCGCTGTCACGCTCCTATCGTGCGTGCTGCTCTTGCTACCAATACGTGCGTCGGCTTCGGAAAACGTATTTATCGTTGGCATGGTTGCAGGCATCCCGCTGACTGCCGTGATTTCTGGATACCATGCGTCGAGTAACGTATACGTAGCTGTCATTTTCAGTGGCTTAGGCTTGGGTATGACCGCACTAACCGCGATCCTGCTATCAATCGCATGCGCCACTCCACGCGGCAAAACACTCGCCATCCACATCAGCGCCAGTGTTATCGCCTGGATTAGTATCGTCCACGGTCCAGCGCTTCTCAAGACGCTCTCCTGACGCTCTCCCCACCCCTCACCGGGTGGCTTTTTTGCTAAATCGCTGAATATGCGGTACAAGACATCGTCCCATCGCACATTTCAAAAGGAGTGCTCCATGAAGGAACTCGACAAGATTGAACGATCGATTGCGAAGTATAGAGCTGCAACAAGTAAGCGGCTAGCAATACTGCTCCAGCGACGCCTCGATTTCGTTCGTAGCTACCTCGTCGAATGCACGAAATGCCACGCCCGCAACCCGCTTTCGACGTGGGCATTCATTCAAGAATTGTTTTACGTTGCGCCGTACTCGTGCAACGGCGGCGACTACTATCTTCGTAGCGAAATCAGGGTGTGTCACATAATCTGCCCAGCGTGCGGTCATGAGAATTATCTCCATAATCACCCCGCGCGCGAAGAGATTATTCGACTCATAGGCAAGGAACATCGATATGCAGCAAGCGAAGAAATCTTCGTACGCACCGATGAGCGAAGCAGCGGCTAGCTCGACTCCTCCCTCCCCGCCCAGAAATGGGCGGTTTTTCTTATCATCATTTATTGACAATGTAATAAAATAGAGTATAAATATATTCGTTCGTTTCCAAGAACGGAGCAGACGTTATGAAAATTTCCCCTACGGGATTTGTCGCACGTGTCACATACTATGATTTCATGTGCGAGCACATCATACTCCCCACGCACACCACGACCTGTCAGCTGTTTTTGAGGTTCTGGCTACGACTCCTCATCATATGGCCGCTGATCATCTTCTTCGTCGCATGCGTCATGACAATGATTTTTTTTGCTGGGTTTCTGTTCGGTCGACGGCCACCAATCATGCCCAGCGACCCACCGGAGTCAAAGCGAGAGTTTCTCATTCCCTATCGCTGGTGGCCCACAGCACTCGGATATCGCCTCTACCCTGGCCTCTTCCTTATCGGAGAGCTTGTAGTGTTATTCATCAGCTCATTGACTCACACCGAGCTCGAGGTCGTAGCACGATTAGGCGCAGCTGTCGTCGCTCTTATGGTGACCCTGATCATCTGCGTCTCAGTCGAGAATAAATGGGAGAAGTCTTCGACGCGACAACTGATCGCCGAACACATCCGCGGTTGGAAAACAAAGAGCTGCCCCATTGTTACATTCTCCGACGAAGCCTAGCCACTCCCCGCCCAGAAATGGGCGGTTTTTCTTGGTTTTTGAGGCAGTTGACAAATACATATCGATATGCTATACTTATCTAGCACGTTAGGGATCCACCCGAAGCGTCGCACATGGAGTGTCCCAATGCCACGACCCGCCCGGCGCCCTCGAGGCCCTCCGGCTTGCCGCAACCCCCTGCATTACGCAGGGGGTTTTTCTTTACAATGTCATATATTCGTTGTAGAATCGATCTTCGCACATTTCCATGCAATAGAAAGGCAACCCATGAAGCTCCTTCTCGGTTCACTGACACTGGCACTTCTCGCCAGTGTTCAATGCCCACCCGAGCCTATCGATCCGTCGCTCGGCGACGTCACTGCAACCGTATCAGATGTTCGCACCGTGGTGGCTACAGCGCCCTATAGCTCCGGCAACGTGCTGGCATGCGGATTCACCGCCACCATCAACGGTGGTGAGGTCGTCGAATTTCGTATGTCTCGAAACGAGTTCGGCGCGTCGATCCCCTGCGACAAGTGCGCGCTCCTGCGCAACGGCGATGTGATTCGTATCACCAGACTGCGTGACACCAGCAAACGTATCGCCTATCGCTGGGAAAATTGGCTCACCCCCTAACACCACAGACGCTTGCGTAATACCTCACCTGTGGTATAGTAGTTACCCCGCTACACACAAGGCGGGCACAGCACCTTTCAGGAGAGATTATGAAACTTCCCATGATGCAGGATCGACGGACGCCCAAAGGCACGGTAGCGATAATCGGGGGCAAGCCCAAGCTTGGCAGGATTGTCACCATCATGTGCGATGGAAAGTCGGTGACGTTGGGAGAGGCTGATCTGCTCCACTTGACCCACCAGGTCCTGACCGTCAGTGATCTCGCCGAACCGCGTGATCGACGCCTGGCGTTTGTCCATGCGATCAAGCAAATGAACCCTCGCCACGTTCCCGGCACGGGCACTCGCTCGTCGCGCCGTCTCCACGGTCCTCTGCCGAAGGTCTAACCACCACCGGCTTCGCCCACCCCTCCCCGGGGTGGGCTTTTTGACTCTTACACCGTTTCGTGCTATTATTATACCGTTATGCATAGCTACCGACCCACAATCGAATTCACGCAGAAGGACTCCGTTCTCGGAGCAGCTTTTGTGCTCGATCGATGTGTGCGCGTCATGTAATTTCGTTTTCCATACCTGACTCTCCCACATCGCTCTGGCACTCGCCAGGGCGATTTTTGTTCATTCACAACCAGAAAGGATTCCGATGCAGACTCCAGAAATACGGGAGACGATTCGTCACTATCTCGTACTGCGCGCAGTATCGAAGTTTGGCATGGCGTTCACCAACGCCTACTACGTCACCTTCCTCATGGCACGCGGGTTGAATTTGCTCGAGGTGAACCTTGTCAACTTCTCGTTCTTCACCACGCTGTTTCTCTGTGAGATTCCCACGGGTGCGTTCGCCGATGTCTTCGGCCGAAAGCGCTCGTACGTCCTCTCCTGCGCACTCGTGGCTGCCGGCATGGTCACCTATGGATGCGCTACGTCATTTTGGGGATACGTGGCAGCAGAAGTGATTATCGGCATCGGTCTTACCTTTGCCAGCGGCGCATTTCGAGCGTGGCTCGTGGATAGACTCCATCATCAGGGGTACCGCGACTCGCTGACCGACATATTCGCTCGTGAAGAACAGATGGCCGGTGGCATCGGCATCCTCGCGCCAATCCTCGGCGTCTACTTGGCGACCTTTGGCGTTGCGCTTCCCTGGCACGCCGGTGGCATCATGATGGCCATCGCGAGCATTCTCGCCGCTCGCTACATGCGCGAAGAAGATGAGTTTGTGAAAACAACGGTATCACTCCGCGGTGGCTACCTACGCATGCGCGACATTGCCGTGCAGAGCGCCCAGTACAGCCGCACCAACACTGCCGTACGATTCATCCTTGCGATGAGCATCCTCCAAACGTTTGCCGTGCAGGCACTCAACATGCAATGGCAGCCATTCTTTCGTTCACTGACCGTGAGCACGACTAGTCTTGGGTACATCTTTGCGAGCATGTCTATTGCGCTCATGGTTGGCTCAGGCTACGCGCGGCGGTTTCTGCGATTCTTCGGCAGCGAGCGCACCGCATTGCTTGCCGCACAAGCCCTCACTGGCATCAGCATCCTTGCCACCGTTGCAACGTCCACGTTCGGTATCGTGCTTGCGGCATTTCTGATGCACGAGATTGGTCGCGGCATCATCAATCCGCTTCGCGACGTCTATCTCAACGACAACATCCCGCCGCAGGAGCGGGCAACGATCATCTCGTTCGCCGCGCTTGCAAGTCATATCGGCGGCATGGCGGGACTCCTTGCCAGTGGCGTCATCGCAAACTACACCACCATTACGACCGCCTGGAATGTGTCAGGCGTCATGATGGTGTGCTCCGCGCTCATACTCTGGAAAATGCAAAAAGCATAATACAGTGCCCACCCCGTCTCGGGGTGGGCGTTCTTGTATGGGCATAATTTCGTGGTATAGTATGTTTTCTCATTTACAAAGGAGGTCTCGTGCTCGCACTGCTTGTTCTACTGGGCGGCTGTATCGGGGGCGGCCTGGGATGGTTCGCATCCTACATCGGCTGCACGCTCGACCATCCCGGCGCACCTGATCACCCCTGCCCACTTCCGCTGCATCAGTGCCGTGCAAGTCGTGGCATGATCTTCACCATCACCACGATTTGCGCCATTCAGGGCGCACTGGTCACGTGGGCTGTGCTTCATTAGAAAGGATATCGCATGTCACTGCTCGGTGCCCTCCTAGGGGCAACACTCGGCTTCGTCACTGCATCGCTGGCGGCAATGATCGATCATCGCACGTCGTGCAAGAAAGCGATGTGGGAGTGCACCTTTTCCCGCAACAGCATCATCGTCATCACGATTGGATGCGCGCTTTTGATGAGCTTCGTGATGGGATACGACACCACACTGACCCCTCTGCCACCGCTCGAGTAATCCTCGCCTCCGCTTCACCGCGGAGGTTTTTTGTAGTCACAATGATTGACTTTGTATGTTTTTGTGATATTATAGTATCTGTTTTTTCACAGGAGGAGATCCATTGAATACCCCCCGAGTTCTTGTTATCTCATACAATCCGATCGATGGCGTGCCACTCGGCCGCACAGTCGTTGGCCCGGTTGCCTGCCATACCGGCGACTACCTCGGCTATTCCCCATTTGCATCTCGTGCATCGTTGTCACTAGAGCAAGTCGAAGAGCTCATGGCAACGGCACGCAAAACGCTCGACGGGGTCGTTCGCTCACAGAGCGCTGACATCGAACACGCCGAGCACGTCTACGTCTACGTCGGCGCCAGCGCCATGAAAGAAGCGCTCACGTTCATCGAGAGCATTATGCCCCTGGGCAAGAAAGTCACCATGGTGGCATGCGACTGCGGCTTTAGCGCCAAGCAGGAATGCGCGAACCGATTCAGCATCCCCTGGATCATGAGCGAATGCGGCGGAGAAGTCACGCTCGGCAACCTCGTCGAAAAGCTGCAAGCTAACTAGCTCGCACCCCTCGCTTCATCAGCGAGGGTTTTTATTTGACAAAACGCCTTCGATATGCTAGTATTATAACGCTCGGGCAACACATCAGGGGTATGGCCTTAGCGGATTCGAATTCCGCATGATGGACCGAGAAATTAACATCGTAGCTGCGCTGAAATAGGTGGGAGACGCTGAACCATGGCTTCCGGGCTGTGCGAAGTCGCCACAGAGATACCACCCTGCTACGTGAAAATTCGAAGTCGCCCGAGCACCCCCTACTGTTTCAGTAGGGGTTCTTCTTTCTCGTGATACACTATGGGTATGCTCAAACATCTTCGAACGCGCTATCCGGTCATCGCTGGATTCCTACTCATTTTTGTTGGCCTTTTCATTGGCGAGTACTACGAGCTCTACTACCGCATCCCTCAATTTGATAAAGCGCTCCACTTTCTAGGTGGAGCTGTAGCCGCATGGTTTGCGCTCTCGCTCATGCAGGATGAAGTCACCCCCATGAGCTGGTGGAAACAAGCACTCATCGTTGTCTCCGTGACTGCCTTCATTGGCGTTGTCTGGGAGTGGGCAGAATATCTTTCTAGCTACACGCGCGCGCAAACGCCATGGCTGTACCACTACTTCAGTGGTGGTGACCTCACCGACACGCTGGGCGATCTGGTCGCAGACACCCTCGGAGCCCTCGCGTTGGCCGTGTGGACTCTTCGGAAGGCGCGCTCCTAGATACGCTCCGGTGTTTGTATGCCGAGAATCTCAAGCCCCTGCTTGAGCGTTTCGGTAACCTCATCAACCAAAAGTATGCGGGCAGATTTTCGCTCGTCGCTGGCATCATCATTGATGCGAACCTGCTCATAGAAGCGGTTGCAAATCACCGCAAGCTCATAGCAGTAGAGCGCGAGCGCGTTGAGCGTGTGATGCTCCGCGCACGTCTGCACGGCGTATTCAAAATCCAATAGGTGTCGCATGAGTGCACGCTCTGCGGGATGCACCAACAGCGAACGATCCGCAGCGCCAACCACGCCAACGGTGGCGACAATATTGCGAAGACGAGCATACGTGTACTGCAGATAGGGCCCGGAGTTGCCGCTCATGTCCAGCATGGAATCCCAATCAAAGACAATGTCCGAATAGGGATGCTGGCGCAGGTCGTTGTATTTCAATGCTCCAATTCCCACCGCTCGCGCAACGCGGGACACTTCTTCATCGGTGAGTGATGTGTTTTTCGCGCGCACAATAGCATCGGCACGGGAAATACTCTCATCGATAATACTCTGCAATGGCACCGCGTTGCCCTCACGTGTCGAAAATTTCTTTCCATCCGCTCCCAGGACAAGTCCAAATTTTACATGCACCAATTCAGGGAGTGCCGCCATCCCCATCTTGCGTGTCGTCGCAAAGAACTGCTCAAAATGTAGCGCCTGTTCATTGGCCACGACATACAACGCCTTGGCAGGAGCATACGTTGCGATACGGTCCTCGAGCGATGCCACATCACGCGTGAGGTAGAGTGTTGCGCCATCGGACTTGCGAACGAGCGCCACCGGCAACCCCTCATCGTCGAGATTCACCACGAGAGCCCCCTCACTCTCATGCACAATGCCTGCGGCCTGCAATCGCTCAATGAGCGGAGCAAGCTCGGCCTCATACTCCGATTCACCCTTTGTGACTTCGAATCCGACATCGAGGAGCTCATAGGTTCGCTGATACTCCGCCATTGAAAGCTCGCGAAAGCGAAGCCACAGTGCGCGATTTTCTTGATCACCATCTTCAAGCTTCTTAAACTCAGCGCGGCCCAATTGCTCAAGCGACGGATCTTCTTTCATGTCAGCGTGAAACCGCACATAGAGAGCCACCAAATCATCCACCGACGCGACGGGCTCATTGTATTTCTTAAACGCTGCAATGAGACGACCAAATTGCGTCCCCCAATCTCCAATGTAATTCCATCGCATCGCCTCGTATCCCAGCGCACGATAGACACGAGAGAGCGCATCGCCGATGATCGTCGAGCGCAGATGCCCCACATGCATCGGCTTGGCGATATTGGGCGCAGAACAATCAAGAATCACGCGCGCTCCATGCCCCACATCGCGAATCTTCTGATGCGAAAACTGCTCCTGCAGCCACGTATCGCGCAGTGTAACATTCACAAATCCCGGGCCCGCGACCTCACAGCGCTCAATCATCTCCGCTCCCTGCGCCATGAGAAGATCGCAAATCGCTTGCGCAACATCACGAGGACTTTTTTGCAGTGATTTTGCCACGACAAAGGCGAGGTTTACCGAGTAGTCACCCATCTTGGCATCAGGCGGCACGAGCACATCAAAAGCATGGCCGGGGTATGCGCTTTCCAGAGTTGTATGAAGCCACGTTCGAAACATGGTGAAAATATAGCAGGTTTCGTGGCGTAGCGTAACCCCAACAAAAAACGCTTTGACAGCTCCCCGAAGGGATACTATCAAAGCGCTGAACTACGACTCATCCGCCACTATCAACGAACCGGTCATCTTCAAGCCAGTGAGCTTGCGAATCTCACGGGCGAGCTTCTTGCGAGCAACATCGCTACCAGACCCCTTCACGAGATACTTCGTAAGCAGGTCCTTAATCGCGCGTCGCGTCGGTATGTCGGTACACCCTGCGATGACGATCTTCGGCGCACGACGCGACACTGACTCCTCTGCGAGCGTCTCGCCGCTTCCCATCGCGGCAGTCACATTGGCATGCGTGTCGACAGTAATGAGACCAAAGGCAAGCGCCTTCGGAATATTTTTGTCGTTCATCACGCCACGCGCACAGCCACCTATCGCCGAGATAACCATCGAATCGTGGAAGTTTTCATCAAGATACGTATCTCGATTTGCCTGTCGTGCACTATCGAGAATCGCATTGACCACATGCAAACCTTCGAGTTCAGGTGCTGCCCAGAACGCAACGAAATTAGGGTGGCGAAACGCCCTCAGCGGACGATTCGCTGAAAACACGATATATCCGGATGCCTTCTTTTTTGCTCGGCCCACCCGAACAAAGGCGACAAACGTTTTTGCCATACGCCGACTAGCGTCTGCCTTTTTGTAATCATGGAGCGCAACAACCGCCGGAACCGCTAACTCAGTAGACATTACTTCTTCCCTCCGATGAGTGCGTGCGCAAAACTTCGACGTACGTGGCGCTTCGAGAGCAATGCATGCCCGAGAGCTCGCTCGATGACGCGCTCACGAATCGTGTGCACGCCGTCGTTGCGAACCACCACGACTGTAGGCAGCGCGATGATAGGAGAGGATGAGCCAGAGTCGCGCATCCCCGAATGAATCATGCCATGCATAGCAACATCGAGCGCTCTCTCAAAGGGAAGATTTGGCTCCCAGCGAGCGTCGAACTGATCCTCGATGCGTTCACCGCCTGAGCCTGCGGTTGCAAACTCGGTACGACGCATAGCACACCCATCATCATCCACCGAAAACATAGTCGGACCGTTGATGCTATCGAATCCGGCGAGAATCACTCCCACCGAGAACTTCGCGCCGTACTCCTGGCTCCAATAGCGAAAGCACTGAGACAACACATGCGCCTGTCCCGCAAGCGAGAGCGCATCGTCATTGTTGTCTTCTTCGAATTCACTATTCACGTTTTGCAGCGTCTGATATGCCAGCTGGATATCGGTTACCGATCCCGAACCCAAGAGCGCACTATGCGACGAAACCGGCGTGATCTTGATAGACCGCTGCGAAATAATGGAGTAACCCCACCCGCTCGTTTGGCGATCTGCCACGCACAGAATTCCATCACGATACTGCATGGTAGCGATGGTGGTACTACTGCGAATACGACTTGCTCGAGCGGTGTCCGCCTTTGATGCCCCACCGACACGTCGCACCAGCCGACGCGATAGCACGTCAGGAACTGCGTGTTTCACTGCCTCTCGAATGTGGCGTTCGTACATGACGAGAACCCTCCTTCGTTGTAAACGTACATTGCGCGCTACGGTACAATTCTTCATCGTTCTTGTCAAAGCTCTCGCGTCACCCTTGAAGTCTCGCGACGGTATCGGCATACTGATGGCTATGGACGCACATACTTACGACAAACTCCCCATCGATGCAGTCAAAAAAGTAGCACCCGCAGTAGTGAGCGTAGTGGTATCAAAATATTTGCCTCGGATGCACGACATCAATCCGTCGCAGCTCTTCAATCCGTTTATGCTTGGCGACGTCGAAGACGGTGCCGGACAGAAAGTAAAAGTAGGCGGTGGCTCGGGTTTTATCGTGCACCCCACTGGCATCATCCTCACCAACAAGCACGTTGTCTTTGATACACAAGCTGATTATTCCGTCGTGCTCAACGACGGCAGCGAGCATCCCGCCAAAGTATTGAGTCGCGACCCCATCAACGACATCGCTGTATTAAAGATAGAAGGCGCCGACTTCCCTCACGCCACACTCGCCACAGGACTTCCTATTGAATTAGGCCAAACCGTGCTTGCCATCGGAAATGCGCTCGGCCTCTTCTCCAATAGCGTCTCCAAGGGCATCATCTCAGGCATTTCTCGCAGTATCTCCGCATCACTTGGCGGCGAGCCAGGCGCACACATGGAGCAGCTGCGTGGTGTCATTCAGACTGATGTTGCCATCAACCAAGGCAACTCTGGTGGACCGCTTATTAATCTGGAAGGTCAGGTGGTCGGCATCAACACTGCCGTCATCTTCGGCGCACAGAACATCGGCTTCGCCCTCCCTATCTCATGGGCCAAGGGTGACCTCGAAGATATTCTCGCGCATGGCCGCATCATCAAGCCATACCTCGGCCTCATGTACATCATGCTCACTCCCGAGCTCGCACATCGCTATGCGCTCGCGGCAGATCATGGCGCCATGGTTATTCGTGATCACCGCCCCGACGCTACAGCGGTGCTTGTGGATTCGCCAGCTGCAAAAGCGGGACTCAAAGAACACGACCTCATCACGAAGCTCAATGGCATCGACATCGCGCCGGGCACCGATTTGAGCGATATGCTCCAGAAGCACAAAGTGGGCGATGCCATTGCTGTCACCTATCTCCGCGAGGGCAAAGAGCACGAGTGCTCCATCACGCTCGCTGAGCGCACCTAATGGACCTCGCACTTTTTCGATTCTTCAATAGTTTTGTCGGACACGGTTTCGACGGCGTCATTGTGGCGCTCGCCTCGTATCTGCAGTACGCTCTCATTGCATTGTTTATCGGCGCCTCGCTGTGGCCTACCCGAAAATACGCCTTGCTCATTTCTGGACTAGGCGCCGCTTTCATCGCGCGATTCGGTGTCAAAACACTCATTATCACTTTTGTAGAGCGTGCTCGACCGTACGCTGCTCTTCCCGATGCGCACGCAGTCATCTCACAGGATGCTGGAGAGCAGCTCCAATCACTCCCTTCAGGCCACGCAATTTTCTTTTTTGCACTCGCAATGGTTGCCTACCGATCTGATGTTCGTCTTGGGCGCTGGTTGTTTGCTGGCGCAACGATCATGGGCATCGCACGCGTTGTTGGAGCCGCTCATTGGCCATTCGACATTCTTGTCGGCGCCTTCTTAGGAATCCTCGTCGGGTACATCGCCACCATCATCAGCGCCAAACTCGCACCCTCCTCCGTTTGAGTGAACTGCCGGTTTTACGTATAGTGTCGCTATGGCAGACTTCGCCACCAATCCACGCGCACGGTTTGATTATGAAATCCTCGAAACACTCGAGGCTGGGATGATATTGCGCGGGTTCGAAGTCAAAAGCATCAAGACTGGCAAGGTGAGCATTAAGGGCTCCTATGTACGCAGCATCAAAGGCGCGCTCTGGCTCGTCGGTGCATCCATATCACCCTATCAACCCGGCAACGTCCCCGATGACTATAAAGAGCAAATCGATCGCAAGCTCCTCATCACCAGGTCACAACTGGATAATCTCGCCGGCCTCACAAAATCACACGGCGTCACCCTCGTACCGATTCGCCTCTACGGGAAAAAAGGACTCATCAAATTAGAAGTCGGTGTTGCTCGCGGAAAAAAGAAACACGACAAACGCGAAAGCATCAAAAAGAAAGATACCGCCCGCTCTCGCATGCGCGGTATGAGCGAAGAATAGTCGCTCGCCAGTCGCTATACCCCGACTCACCCCTCGCTACAGGGGTAGTGCACTCTATGAATTCCTGCGGCCCAGCAAATAGGACGCTGGTCCTAGCGGAATTCATAACGATTGCCAAGGGTATGCGCGAGCCGCTTTACTAGGGTTCGCTGGGGTATAGCGACTGGGCTCGCTCGTAAGTAAAACTGGCATATCGATGGAACGACCATCTCGGAGTCCGTGAGGACGAGAGCGGAGGCGCTTTTCAAGCATGAAAAGACGCCGCGTCGTGCCAGCGATATGACAGTTGCGCGACGCCGGCACATCGATGCACGCCAAGAAAAATCCCGCCTCTGTGGCGGGATGTAACTACGCGGCTCTCGGAAACGGCCACGGGTATTCTTCGCACTTCAACGACGGGTGCTCCTTGGACTTCGTGATGCATTCTGGCTTATTGCACACGTAGATCACCGCGCCACGATTCGTCGTTCCCGCCGGTGTATCCCAGGAATCATGCGTGTGATACACCACGCGTGTTGCCACATCATCGCAGTATCGACACGAGCGACGCATAACTCGTTCATGCTCATCGAGCACGCTCTGCGGCAATCGCTTGCTTCCGAAAAAATACTCCCGAATCGTGCACAGCACCTTCATTGCATTCATTTCTTTGCTCCTTTGGAAAGATCCGGCCACCAGGGCGTAAACAGGTTCTTGAGAATCTTCTGCGCTTCCTCACGAGTCGGATACCGCCCGTGGTTGCGACGGAACCCCTTCAACGCATTTACGGCAATCTTCGACAGCCATACTTGCGCATGCAGGGGACGTTTCGGATGTTGCCGCGGCTGTTCACTCGCACACATCTTCCGTCCTTCCGCCTCGAGAAATGTTGTACAAAATTCCGGAGCAATCTTCGTATGAAGACGTGGTACCGAAAATCGCGTACGTCGCTTTCGTGTCATGCTCTCTCTCCTTGTTGTACTCATCTTCGTATTCGACTCCTGCGAATACGAGCCGCAATGCGAGACGCCTGAAGCACCCATCGAAGTGCTGGCGACAGATAGACGGGGGCTTTTTTCTTCGTAGCTCGCCCCGTACCGCCACACAGCGTACACAGTACACACACGACATCCCGAGTGTCACACACCGAACCATCAGCATGACGCGCAGTAATGCCACGAGATTCCGATCCTCGCCCATCGCACTTCGTGCAGAGCTCCCCCTTGGGAACGAACCCGCCATCTACCCACATATTCATGCCTCCTAATTTCGAACGAATCTGATTTTATAGCACTGTTGCAATTTGTCAATTTTTGTAGTATAATACGTTCTATGGGGATGATCGGTTTCGACACTGCTTCATGCCCACACGATGCCATATGCGGTCGGCCAGTAACCGCACTAAACACTGGTCAAACATATAACTGGCTATTCAACCGCCAATTACGCGTTCGCCTAAGGGCGTCGCGCATCGCACCCTGACGCTTGCTACGGGATTCTGCGGTGTCATCTAGCTCGCTCTGGTTAGTCACCTTCATGTCGTGACTCTCCGAACCTAAGATCATGATAGTCTGCGCTTATCTTGCCGGTTCCCTACGCGCAGGCGAACAACCGAATCGGATACATTGGTAGTACGTCGTGTCGGTCATCGTAGTGGACTGGGGTTCGATTCCCCACATCTCCACAGAAAACAAAATGGACCCATAGGGGTCTGTTTTGTTTTCTGCGAGCATGTGCAGGGAATCGAACGGGTAGCAGCGAACCAATCTGTGATGGAGCTCAATCACAGATTGAAGAAGCGCCGGTACACTATCCAGTGAATAGTGTACCGCTACCCAGGACTACGAGAGCTACTGTGACGACAGTAGCTCGAGGACGAAATTCCCCACATCTCCACACTTGGCCACTCCTTATTCTGTATGTATGAAAGAGAGTGGCTGGCCAAGTGCCCTCAAGCGCATAGGCGCGCAGGGTCACCGCCAACAAAAACCCCGCAAGGGGTTTTTGTGTATCCAAAAGGCGAAGCCGACTCCCATTCATACGCATATTGACAATCCCCAATAATCATGTAATATACAAATAGTTCACTTTTTCATTTCGGGAGGTTGCCCGTGCGCAATTTGAGTTTCGTTCTCTGGATGCTCCTATTTCCACTCGTCGGCTCAGTGGAGGAGTACCTGACATTCCTGCAACGCGGAGCTCGCCCTGCTGATGCAGCCGAATTGTTTGTCGCCGCAATTGGGCTTGCGATGTGGATCGGAATCGGCATGCTTCTCTACGAGGAGAAGCCCCGTGCCTAATATGCCAACAACCGCACCCGCTCCTGCCAAAAGATGCGTTCATGGAGAGTGCCTCGGCCACAAGCCGGAATGGGCCATCTTAGATTCTCAACTTGTGCCCAATCCCGGAATCACCGGGGCAGCCACCTACTGGACGAGGCGACATTGTGGAAAAGCAATGACGCGATATCGCGAAGTAGTCGTCCGCGAATGCATGATCTGCGATCGCAGGATGAACTGGCAGGCCCTGAAGCAGCTCGCGGTGTGTGAGTGCTGCGGCTACCAGCGACTCGTCCCCTCACCTATCGACGGAAGCCCCCACTAGCATACTCCCTCCCCACCCTCACCGGTGGGGTTTTTCTTTCGACGGCATCCGTCCGGCGATGATCCACAGGCGAGTACGCCGACGGACTACACCCCCATTTTCTGCTATTTTCCGGGGTATTGACAATAATATTGCACTATGCTATACTTTATCTACTGTCGATGATGGTTTGCCAGGCCGGGAGGACTGGTACGCTGCTCGAAGTAATCGCTTGTTTTCAAAAGGGCCCCATCGGCCCCTGGTACCGAAAGGACCACCAAGAACATCGCAGCGATTTGATTAGCCGTTTCCTCCCTGCCCCACCCTCACCGGTGGGGTCGTTTTTTATTGACGATACTCTCTTTATATTGTATATATCAAGCGTTCATTTCCAATGAAGGAGTCATCATGAAGAACCGAAAATCAAAGGTCTATGCCTGCAAAGTTTGCTGCACTCAATATCTGACCCCGCAATACGCTCAGGAGTGTCAGCAGCGCCGCCTCATACCTCCAATATTTCGAGTGGGTGAGCAAGTAGGCACAGACCTTAAGCTCTGGTGCTTGCGTTGCCGCGACCCTCTGGAGATCAAGAAGATCATCGTCGTGCGCGTTGCCGGCCCATTCCCCTCGGACCCACCCATCCTCACAGACTGCACACCGGAGCTCCGACTGGATCTCGCGTGGCACACGCAACGCGTGCACGATTATCGGTATGACATTGATATCTATCCGACAACGCCACACAGCTGCAATTCATCGTCACCGTGCGAACGCGTCTACGTGGTCCCCCAGTACAAGCTGAAGAAGCTTCGAAGTCGAACCCGCAAGCCCGCTCGCCCTCTGCGTCACAAGAAGTAGCCCTCACCCCACCCTCACCGGTGGGGTTTTGTTATTTGACGCATGATTTATAGTTATGTATAGTATCTTCGCTCGTTTATAAGAAAGGAAATACGCATGTCAAAAATTGATGGTGGACGCCTTCACATGAAGGCAACTGCAATTATCCCGCCACTCGTGCGTCGACGCCCTAAGAACCCGACGTGGAAGCACACCTTCAACGGATCGCTGCTGCACACCAAGGAAGTCGACATAATCATCGACTTCGCTCGCTGCTCGCAATACCCATTCTTCACAACTGGTGATGGCAACGTCTACATCACCCCCAAGCGTGGGCACTGGGCTGAGCCCGTTTGCAGGGTTGAAAAACTGGAGGTGAAATCCAAGTGAGTCGCTTCCCGTGCGTAATCTGCAACACCAAATACTCTTCCCGAAAAGCGGCAGATCAATGCGCTCAACGCCGCCTTGATCGACAGTGGTTCGCTGAAGGTGATCGAGTAGAGTTCCGGAATGTGCGTGGTCGTACGAAAAAATTCGACTGCAAGGATTGCTACAAAATGTACGCGGTCAATTGCGTCACGATTCTTGGACGAATTGGTCCGTGTCCAGCGGACGGCGAATATATGCGAAACACGGGCTTACTAAAACGCGTGTCACGCCCTGAGACGAAACACGTATCCGTTTATTTCGTCCGCGTGAAGACTGTTCATCATCGATGCCCCATCACGTCCGATAAAATGACAGTCCGCTTCGCTCTCGCACACGAGATCAAGAAGCGACTCCGTCGGTAGCTCCAACCCCACCCTCACCGGCTCCACACAGGAGCCGGTTTTTTGTACAAAAAAACTGCCCTCGTGAGAGGGCAGCCGCTACTACTTCGCTTCGAAGAAGTAGCTCGTCCGGTAGCGCAGTCGCACATCGCTTCTACGAACTGTCATGACGCTCACCTTCTTCCAGCCGCTGTCATTAGTAGTTCGCGCTAGCGGGTAACCGAGGTAGTACTGATTACCAATGTCTTTGGCGATGTCGACAAATGCTCGCGTGATCATCATGCGCGGATACGGATCTTTTATCGTGCGCAGCTTACCGCCGGTATCAAAGACAATCGTCTGCACGAATTGCGTGGCCCGACGGGCAAGGACCGCTTGTCGCTTGAGAAGTTGCGTCAGCGTACCTCGCGTATCGGCGCGCTGGATGTACACCACATAGCAAACAACCGAACTCCTGCGAATCGTCTCCTCAATCACGCTGTATGATTGCGAGCTTTCGGTGTCCTCGCCATCAGAGAGCAGCACAAGAATTCTTCGTCGCCGAACCTCTCCTCGATGCTGTCGCTCCAGGTAGCGGGTAGCCACGTAGAGTGATTGATTGAGATTTGTTGGCCCGCCGGGACGCATGAGATTCAGGGATGCGATTGCAGCTTCGTGATCTTCGGTGAAATCGCTCAACACTCGATACCCAACATCAAAGGTGGCAACGTGCACCTCATCGATGGGGCGCAACGACCGGATGAGGTTCATGGCAGAATCTCTGATTTCAGGCATGAAGCCGCGCATCGACAACGACGTATCAAGAAGAATGAGAACGCTCGCAGGAACGTCTTCTCGTTGAAAATGAGTGATCTGCTGTCGCTTCCCATCTTCGAGGACCACGAAGTCATCAGCCGCCATATCGAATACCGGCTCGCCGGTATTTTCATGCGTCGCAGAAACAATAACGCCGACCATCTGTGCGTTCGCCGGGTACGTCGGGGTTACGACACTCTGTAGTAGTGTAAATAGAGCAGCAAGATACATACTTACCTCCGTTGTAAACGTGCGGCCACAGCGTACTGTACTTTCTTGACTTCGTCAATAATTGATTGTATTATCGCTGCGTTCATTTACTTTACAAAGGAGCTTGCATGTCAACTGGATTGAAAGAAGAACCTTCTTCGAGTCTCGGCTTTGAACTCGCAGTTGTTGTGAATATAGTCCTGCTTTTCGGACTCATCGTCTATTACAACTCTGGAAAACTTCATCCGCTACAACCGTCACAAAAAGCCGCCATCGCCTCCGAAGTCGCGCCCATCGAGGACGGCAACGGCATCTTTTACTTCCCCGCCACAGGCGAGTCGTATCGACGCTCGCTTGCCGTGTTCTACAAACTATTTCCATGGCGCCGCTGCGAGCTCCAGGGATTTACCGAAGAGCTATCGGAGCAAAGCAATGACTCGCGAACGGCACGTACCATAACAACTGGCTTCATTCTGCACTGCCGAGAAGGCTCCGTCGAAGCCCAAGGCGTTACCGTCCCGTAGTCTCAACAGCCCCTCTGTACAGAGGGGCTTCTCTTTGTCATGATGCCACTCATGAAACCAACAAATCGAATTATTATTGTCGTTATCGCCATTCTGTTGTCGGTCGCAAGCATTTGGTATGCCCAGCGTCGTGATGCAAAACAAGAACTTGGAACACCAGCGGTGAGCCTCCAGCCACTCGCGTCGGTATCACCACTCGTCGTGGCCTATGAGCCAGCAGCATCGGATTGGAAGGTCTACGCAAGTGCATCTGCGGGCTTTAAGGTCTCCTATCCTGCCGACTGGACGCCAGGAGTATGTGGCGCAGGATGCGTCGCGTGGGCACCAGCAGGATCATCGGCGACAAGCTTTGCGGTCGGCATTGTACGCTCCAATGGCACACTCGCGGATGTATTGAAACAGGCAGAGCCATTCTTGGTTGCCAAAGAAGAAATCACCGCAGGAGCCAACAAGTGGACTAAGCTAACGCTCCAGCAACCAACAACCGGCGACATCATCACCTCTCACTTTATCGTCCACGGTGGCAAATTGTTCGAATTCGGCACCGCGACATCAGATAAGAAGATCCTCGATGTGTACGGCGCAATGATTCGATCGTTCGTCTTCACTCGCTAGTCAGTTATAGTTGAGTTTACAAAAAGACTCCCCGACCTGTGTCGGGGAGTTTGCGTATCGCTAGTACTTATGCATCGTCATATCGACCGTACGAGGCTTCATCTTTCCTCGTCGGCCGCTGTAGCGTTGCGATGTTGGCTCGCCCTTTGACGTGCAAATGCGCACCCAGAGGACGCCATCGGCGGATCGCTCGAGCATGAAGTGGGTCTTAATCCCAACGTACTCGACGAAGCCGAATCCCACACTCCGTCCCAGCATCCGAAATGCAGGCGAGTCCGTCAGGGTGGTTCGCCACTCAAACTTCACACCTCCAGCCAATCGCGAGTGACGGACCGTGCCACGAATGACGACCTCGGGATGATTCGGGTCCGCAGAATCTTCAAGACGCTCAGCAACAGCCGCAGAGATGACCAGTGGCTTCAAACTGGGCGACATGCGCGTCTCAGAGATGCGTCGGAAACAGATGATGTCCAGCCACTCTCTGCACGCACTAATGACCGTATTTTCCGCATGAAGATGCGGCTTTGGACTTTCGTGAGCAGTCACTGCTTCTCCTTGTTGGTATAACGAACACTCATTTATAGCATAGAAAACATATTTGGTCAATATTCCCCACTCCCGCGGCGTGCTACACTGCGCCTATGAGATTTGCCGACCGCACACTCGCCATCACCGACATCGAAACCACCGGACTCGATAGCGCCACCCATGAGATCATCGAGCTCGCAGTGCTGCTCGTCGACCAGAAAACCCTCCGTGTTCGTGGGCAGTATCACGTCAAAGTACGACCCACGCACATTCGAACGGCCGCAAAGCGCGCACTCGAAGTTGCCGGCTACAGCGAATCGGCATGGCGCTCCGCTGTCGACCTGGAGACCGCCCTCACGGTGTATGCCCAAAAAGCAGCGGGCTCAATATTTGTGTCCTACAACGTATTTCTCGCCTACTCATTTCTTGATGCAGGGTTTAAAGCATTCGGCGTCGAGGATCCCACCGATTATCATCGTCTCGATATCTTCTCGCTTGCATGGTCACGCCTCGGACCTGGCCCTTCCAACCTCGACAGCATCTGTAAGCGTCTGGACATCATTCCCGAACCCCTGCCCCGACGCGCCATGGACGGCGCCATAAAGCAACTCGAGGTGCTGCGTGCGCTCTTATATCGCTAACCAATGAGCAATCGTCGCATCATCTCCGCGCTGTCGCTCGTCATTGCAGTTTTGTACACGCAGTGGCTTGCGCAACCGCGCGACATACACAACGACCCCGTCGTGACTGCCACGCCACTTCCTGCGCCCTCGGGAATGGTTCGCGTTGCCCGCGTCGTCGACGGCGACACCATTGAGCTCGAGGGGGGCACACGTGTGCGATTCATCGGCGTGAACACTCCCGAGACTGTCGATCCTCGACGCACCGTACAGTGCTTCGGCAAAGAAGCATCAGCGTTCACCAAAGGCCTCCTCAAAGACGGTGTCGTGGCCCTCAAAAAGGACATTAGCGATACCGACAAATACGGCCGCTTGTTGCGCTATGCCTACCTTGCCGACGGCACATTTGTGAATCTCAAGCTTGTCGCCGAAGGATACGCATACGCCAACCCCTACCCTCCTGATATTGCGCACGCGAAGGAGTTTTCCACCGCTCAAACCGAAGCGCGCACCGCCGGTCGAGGCCTCTGGGCGTCCTGTCCGATCAAAAAGTAGCAGCGTATAGACAAAAAGACGACCCAGTGGTATACTGCTCTGGCCTGATTTTTTACTATCTTGTCTACCAGAGAACTTCGCGCCAACACGCAAATCCGCATCCCCCAAGTACAGGTCATCGACGCTGATGGCAAACAGCTGGGGATTATGAAGACTCTTGATGCGTTGCGCATAGCCCGTGAACGAAACTTGGACCTCGTCGAGGTAGCGCCAACTGCGCAACCCCCGATTGCCAAGATCATGGACTACGGCAAGTACATGTACACCAAGGCAAAGGAAGAGAAGGCGCGACCAAAAGTCAAAGAACAGCAAACAAAGTCAGTGCGTGTCGGATTCAAAACCGGCATCCATGACTTGCTCTTCAAAGCAAAGAAAGCCGATGAGTTTCTCGCTGATGGCCACTGGGTCAAGGTAGAGCTCACGCTTCGTGGTCGTGAAAAGGCATTTCCAGAACGCGGACTCGCGCAAATGGAGACCTTCCTCACGCACATCAAGACACCAATCATCCGCCAGCGCGCTCCTATGCGAGGACCGTATGGATGGGTGCTGGTAATCCAAAAAGACAAGAAAGCCCCTGCTAAACTTCCAACCGAACCCCATGGCAAAAACACACAAGAGTAATCGATCGCTCGCAAAACGCATCAAGATCACCAGCACCGGTCGCGTTTTGAAGCGCCCATCAGGTCAGAATCATTTCAATGCAAAGGATTCCGGCGCAACGGGGATGACCAAGCACGGCCAGAAGCAATCTCCCGTGGTATTCGCCAAGAGCTTTCAGTCGCTCATGCCATCACGTCGTATTTCTTCCAAGCAATAATTTTTAATCCATGACACGCGTTAAACGAGGTACCGTAGCACACGCCCGCCGCAAGCGTCTTCTCAAGAATACGAAGGGTTTCATGTGGGGCAGAAAGAGCAAGTTCCGCGCAGCAAAAGAAGCCCTCTTGCATGCCTGGTCATTCCAGTTTGCTGATCGCAAGAAGAAAAAGCGAACCATGCGCCGCCTCTGGACCGTTCGCGTCAACGCAGCCGCCCGCGAAAGTGGCCTCTCCTACTCCAAGCTCATTGCTCAGCTCAAGACCGCCAACATCGAGCTTGATCGCAAGGTCCTCTCCCGCATCGCAGCCGATCAGCCTGAGATCTTCAAGCAAATCGTCGCCACTGCGTAGCATCTACATAAAAGCCCCTTCCAGGGGCTTTTATGATTCAATACGGCGCAGCTCTCGACTTCCATCCTGGCGTCGTATCCCGACACGATACACTGGGTGCCGCGGGCGTGCATACCCCATACGAAGTGCGTACTCAGGAAAATAGGGCAATCTCCCAACGCCGAGAAACACTTTTTGAGCATCTTGAAACGCTAAGTTCTTTGCCAAGAATAGATTGCTGTCTATCGAATGTAGTAGCTGCAGCACAAGATAGATTGTCATACATATCGATGCCACGAATGCTCGCGACACGAAACTCGCATCACGCAGCGCCAACGTCAGGATAACTACCAACAACGAGAGCGCGATGAGGATCGCCCAATGTCCCGGGCTAATGATTGTCTTCGACGTCAGCGCGGTCTCAAATCCCGCTGCACGAAGCGCCTCTTTCTTTTCGTGGAGCGCACTCATGAGAGCGGCTCCTCGCTCATCACGCATCTCCAAGCGATCCACCGCATTCGTGAGCTCGTTAAATTCCTTACTCTTCACCATATCAAAACCGAGCAGCTCATAATCCAGATCGGCAATCATATAGGCATCAACGGCATCGGCTACCGCCACAGATCCCTTTTCATCGATGAGCTTCGACAGAGCAAATACGCTCACCAAACCAGCGTTAATCTCGGAAATCAACGACTGCAATCGTAGGTAGTTTGATGTTGCCGCAGCGAAGAAGAACCCGGTGAGAATAGCGAAGATCAGCGAGATGACCGTGAGAAATGTTGCGATATCAAATGTGAATTGAAATAACGGCGCAACAAAAGCAATCACGACCAAGGCGCATGGCAAGATAACTCCTAAAAGGATGCGCTGCATATGCCTATATGGTACCACGCCATACACTCCTCCCCATAATCGACCATCCTTGCCGGGTAGTTTTGCTTGTGGTATAGTATTGGCTCTTCGTACATTTCCAGAAAGGTGTTCCATGAATAACATAATCGCGTCTTCGGCGATCCTTCTCTTAGGACTCACCGGCAACGTATTCGATTTGAACCCCCACTCAATCCGTCGGGCACGGAAGAAGATGGACGCTGCATCATTCGAAGTGCTAACGGTTTCTCTTGGTGTGGTCATTAGGGGCATTGAAGCCCAGTCCAAAATAGCAGGTGAGCTGACGAAGCACGAGAAGCGCGCCCTTCGAAAGCTCTGTCACATTCAGAAGACGCTGTTGGACTTCCAGACACCCAAGAATCGCTCCCCACGAAGAAAACTCCTTCGCGCCAAAAAGACATCGGCGAGCTCCCAGACGCCTGAGTAGTTCTCGTTCGACCTCCTCCACGAAATTCGTGGAGGATTTTTTCTGCTTGAATTTACTTGAAAACCTGCTAAAATAAATAGTTGTCAATGGCCTCGTCGTCTAGCCTGGTCTAGGACGCTGGATTTTCATTCCAGTAACACGGGTTCAAATCCCGTCGAGGCTACAATCATGAAGATAGTCGCGATAGAAACATCTTGCGATGAAACCGCATGTTCGGTCATCGAAGCTCACGATGATCAGATTACCGTGCTCTCAAATGTTATCTCCAGTCAGATAGCCCTCCATGAACAATTCGGTGGCGTGGTGCCAGCACTCGCCGCGCGTGAACACGTCGCCAATATTGGCCCCGTGTTTGAATCCGCGCTCAAAGAAGCAGGTATCACCGACCTGCAATCGCAAATCGACGCCATTGCAGTCACCCGCGGCCCAGGACTCGGACCCGCCCTCCTGGTGGGCCTCACCTTCGCGCGTACCATTGCATGGAAACATACTAAACCCCTCATCGGCGTCGATCATATGGACGGACACGTACACTCAAATTGGTTGAGCCCTCTATCAGATCCAATCACCTTTCCAGCGCTCAACCTTATTGTATCCGGGGGTCATACCGACATCATGCTCATGCGCGATCATGGCGACTATGAGCTCATCGGCGAGACCGTCGATGACGCGGCCGGTGAAGCGTTCGACAAAGTCGCCCGCCTCATCGGTCTTTCCTATCCGGGCGGTCCCAAGGTCTCCAAGCTCGCACTATCGGGCAATCCCCACGCATACGAACTACCCCGTCCAATGCTCAATTCAAAGGATTTCAATTTTTCATACAGCGGACTCAAAACTGCGGTGTTATATCTCATCCGCGACTTAACGAGCGGCACTCGCGAGCTTACCGATACAGAAAAAGCCGATATTGCAGCCTCATTCCAAGAAGCAGCCGTTGATGTGCTTATGCAAAAAACAAAACGTGCCGTTCAGTCACACAATGCGACTACGGTGCTTCTCTCCGGTGGTGTAAGCGCCAATGCCCTTCTGCGTGACCGCATCACCACACTCTGCGGTGAGCTCTCCATTCGCTGCGTGCTTCCCGAAATGAAATACACCACTGATAACGCGGCCATGATTGCGGTGGCCGCATATTTTTCGTATCGTACCAATTCCGAGGGTCAACAGTGGCAGGATTGCCACATGGACGCCAACCTCCGACTCGGGCACAATACACTCTAAGATGTCTATTCTCGAACTCCCCAAAAATTACGACGCCACCTCGACCGAACCTCGCATCTATCAGCGCTGGATCGAGAGTGGATTTTTTAATCCAGAAACATGTATCGAAGCTGGTGTCACCAAGTCGGACGCTACACCATTTACCGTGATGATGCCTCCACCGAATGTGACGGGAATTTTACATATGGGACACGCACTCATGCTCACCATTGAGGACGTGATGGTTCGCTATGCTCGCATGAAAGGCCATCGCACACTCTGGCTACCGGGAACCGACCATGCAGCTATCGCAACCCAATCTCGCGTGGAAAAGGATATCTACAAACAAGAAGGCAAATCCCGTCACGACTTGGGACGAGAGGAGCTTCTGCGTCGCGTTGAGGCATTTGCCGCAGAAAGCCATGCCACCATCACCTCGCAAATGAAAGTAATGGGTGCCTCGTGTGATTGGTCTCGAGAAGCATTCACGCTTGATGAATCAAGAAATCGCGCCGTTCGCACCATGTTTAAGCGCATGTACGATGATGGCCTTATTTATCGCGGCAATCGCATTGTGAACTGGGATCCAAAAGGGCAAACAACGATCTCCGACGATGAAGTCGTGCACGAACAGCGCCCCGCAACTCTCTGGACATTTAAGTACTCAAAAGACTTCCCCATTGCTATTGCGACCACTCGACCAGAAACAAAACTTGGCGACACAGGCGTCGCTGTACATCCCGACGATGAGCGCTACCAACAGTTCATCGGAAAGGAATATGATGTTGTCTTCTGTGGCGCTCCACTTCACATCAAAATCATTGCCGACAAAGAAGTGGACCCCACCTTTGGCACAGGCGCACTTGGCGTCACCCCAGCACACAGTATGATCGACTGGGCGATGGCTCAGCGACACCAGCTACCCGTTGTGCAGGTCATCAATGAATTTGCACGCATCATTGTTGATGGGCCACTCAAAGACAAGAAGGTCATTGAGGCGCGCGAGCTGGTCGTCGCATGGCTTACCCAAGAGGGTCTCCTCGAAAAAGCAGAGCCAATCCAGCAAAATGTGGCCACAGCGGAACGCACCGGCGGCATCGTTGAACCACTCCCAAAGCTGCAGTGGTTTATTGATGTCAACAAAAATATACCCTCTCGCGATAAGACCCTCAAAGAGCTCATGCGCCAACCCGTCGCAGATGAACGCATACGCATCATTCCTGAGCATTGGGGCAAGACATACTTCCACTGGATCGACAACCTGAGTGACTGGTGCATCTCTCGTCAGATTTGGTATGGCCACCGCATTCCTGTGTGGTATCGCAGCGAAGAAATCGCCGTGGGTGAAGAGCCAACCGGCGATGGATGGACACAAGACTCCGACACGCTTGATACGTGGTTCAGCTCAGGCCTCTGGACGTTTTCTACACTCGGATGGCCCGATGAGACTCCCGATCTCAAACTATATCACCCCACCGATGTCCTCGAGACAGGCTACGAGATTATTTTCTTTTGGGTTGCTCGCATGATCTTGATGAGTGGCTATGCCATCAATCAAATACCGTTTAAAACGGTCTATCTTCATGGCACGGTGCGCGATGCCCAAGGTCGCAAGATGTCCAAGTCTCTCGGCAATGGCATCGATCCTATCGATATTGCTCGCACCTTTGGCGCCGACGCAGGACGTATGGCCCTCATCGTCGGCAACACACCGGGCACCGATAGCCGAATCTCAGAAGACAAAGTTCGCGCCTACAAGCATTTTGCCAATAAACTCTGGAACATCACCCGATTCGTATTACTTTCAGTTCCCGTCGAGCAGCTCAAGGCATACGCAACGACACAACCCTCCGCAGCCACCGACGCAGATCGCGCCATCTTGAGCGCACTCGAGACAACCATAACAGATGTCACAAGCAATCTCGACCGACATGTGCTCCATGAAGCCGCAAATCAGGTCTACCAATTCACCTGGAAAGAGCTTGCTGACGTCTACCTAGAGGCCTCAAAACCACAACTTGCTGATGCACAACTCAAATCATCAACCGAGCACATCCTCGTGTGGTGTCTCGCGAACACACTAAAACTCATTCACCCATTCGCACCGTTTGTCACCGAAGATATCTGGGGTCGCCTTTTTGGCGAGGCACGCAACGATATGCTT
This sequence comes from Minisyncoccota bacterium, assembly GCA_017992005.1. Taxonomy (GTDB): domain Bacteria; phylum Patescibacteriota; class Minisyncoccia; order 2-02-FULL-40-12; family GWA2-44-9; genus JAGOPO01. The sequence continues at coordinate 15,900 of JAGOPO010000003.1, read as the reverse complement.
ATGGTGCAGTCGTGGCCGCAGAAGACCCTCTAGCGTCTTTCGTGGTATACTTTGGATAATGTTTTCGCTCGGGCCGTATATGTTACTCGTTCTCCTAGGAATTCTGCCTAGCTTGATTTGGTTGTGGTATTGGCTCCAGAAGGACTCCCATCCCGAGCCAAAAGTACTCATCACTAAGGTGTTGCTATTGGGCATCATCTTATCTCCCCTCGCCATTGCACTCCAACTCATGTTTGCGTCATTTGCTGCGCGCCTCCTTGGGATTGCCGCAGATACTGCCACCAATGGCCCAGTGTTTTATCTCTGGGCAGCATTTGTTGAGGAGGTCGTAAAATATCTCGCCGTCTTCTTTGTCGTTCTTCGTTCCCCCGACTTCGACGAACCCGTTGATGCAATGATCTACATGCTAACCGCCGCATTGGGTTTTGCCGCGATGGAGAATATCCTCGTCATCAATCGCGTCATCGGCGATGGCTTTTCTGCAACGTTGAGTATTTGGGGTCTCCGTTTTGCGGGCGCCACACTCCTGCACGCGCTCTCATCGGCTCTCTTAGGCTACTTCATCGCTATGGCATGGTATTACTTTGACCATCGCAAGGCGCTCTTTATTGTTGGACTCGGACTCTCCACGCTCTTTCACTGGGTATTCAATCTCTTCATCTCGCAAGCACAGCATTCCGCCAGTCTCTTCTATTCCACCGTCCTGTTGATTGCTATGGCCTTTCTGGTATCGACATTGTTTGATAAAATGAAAGAACGAGACGGGAACGTAACTCCAACTATAGTCTAATCTCATGCCCTACATACCCAACGACGAGGAGCTCGACATACAGCTAGCATCCGCTCGCAAAGAACCACAAGAACAAACCGAGGGCTCGCTTACCGTCGACGTCTATCGCGATGATGGCGACATTGTTATTCAATCCACCATTGCAGGCGCGACCGCACCGGACCTCGACATCACCATTCTCAATGACATGGTCACCATCAAGGGCGCGCGCCAGCCAGAGACCAAGGTCCGTCAAAATAGCTACTACTATCAGGAGCTCTACTGGGGTCCATTTTCTCGCTCTATCATTTTGCCCGAAGAAGTCGACGCTGACGCAGCCAAAGCCAGCATGAAAAATGGTATCCTCACGATTCGCCTCCCGACCCTCGAGAAAGCCAAGACCAAGCGCCTCAAGATTGAGCTCAAGTAGCTTTCTGTGCTACGATGCGTCCGCGACACATCTACCCCCGCTGGGGTGGCGAAATTGGCAGACGCGCCAGCCTTAGGAGCTGGTGGGAGCAATCCCGTGGAGGTTCAAGTCCTCTCCCCAGCACACTTGGCCACTCTATATTCTGTATGTATGAAAGAGAGTGACTGATTACAAACCAAAAACCCGCTCTGCGGGTTTTTGGTTATCCATAGCTATGAATACGATCTCTTAAATGGTAAGTCCTCTCGCGACAAAATCTGCGATGGTTCTTATGCCTAATCCGATCGCTAGTATCGCAAGTAGTCCCCACGCTGCATTCTTCATCTTCGTCTTACCATCATCTGCCTTGTCGAGCACCGTGAATAAAATTGCACCGTACACGAACACGCCCACTGCAATTACCGTGCTAACACCGACAAGCAAGTTAACAAACTGCGTTATAATATCAACAACGCCCTGCCCCGTAAGTCCGGCAGCGGCATTTGTTTGAGGCGCCTTAGGAAGCTCCAACTGCGCAGCATGCGCGGTTACTGTCGTTAACAATGATGTTCCCAATACTGAAATATATTGTTTTATTTTTTTCATAGTTGCACCCCCCTTCTAGCGCACAATACTCGATGGATTCTGCGCGAAGCTACTTATTGTAGCGATTATTATTCCAACGCCCAATATGACTAATAGACCGATGGATGCATTTTTAATAGTCTCTTTACCCACATCGAAATCTTTTTGCACCCCCCTCGAATACGCCATCTGAAAACCCCCGTAAATAAGAATACCAATCGTTACCGTAACTGCGAGTCCAATAAGAAGATTAATGGAATCAGTTATAAGACCAACTACCTTCTCTAGTGTTAAGGCCTCGCCAGCAGCTAATGCTATCGACGAAGCGGCTAAGAAAACGACAAACGCTGCAGCTTGCAATGAGAATATGCGCTTGAGTTTCATAGCAATAAGTATACCAGAAAATTAGTTTGTAAGTGTGTCCGCAAGATATCGAACAGTTGCGATGATGGTATCGATGCCAAATATAATCGCGACCCCCAGCGCAGCTATCATGAGGTGCTCTTTGGCCTTCGTAAACTTTGCAGCATCGCCTCGTGAAAGCGCCATCTGAAATCCATAATACACCACTACTGCTGTTGCCAGCGTCAGCCCAAAAGCGCGAAGCATATCCCCGAGATTATTGAGAATCGCAATGAGCTTATCGTAGGTAAAGCCACTGCTCCCCGCAGCCGTAAGTGTCACTCCTGAGAATAGCTTACTAGGTAGTCGCATTGAGGATGCTACGAATAAGGTCCACGAAACCAGCTCCAATCAAAATAACCAGTAGCCCTAATGAGGTATTCTGAAAAGTATCCTTTGCTGTTTTCACCTTTGTGGTGTCCCCTGCTGCGGTAAGCAATAGAAAGCCAGCATACACATACAGCAACACAGCAATCGGAATCACAACATCAAGCAAGCGCCCACTGAGTAACTTAAAAATATCTTCTAGATTATCAACACCAAGGGGATTAACAATAGAGTAGGAGGCCATGTCACGTCATTATCCTATGCCCTTCGACGCCTGTCCAGCGACTGCGCAATACCTGTGATCATGAGAATACCCGCTGCCCCGAATGCCAGCTTCATCACAACCTCCCCAATCCTGCTCGACAGCGGAAACTGAGCACCAACGGTGGCCATTTGCAGCGCAGGCTGCGCTGCTACAGCCCCACAGTCACCGGGACAGTTATAAGAGTTCTCTCCTGCGTCTGCGTAGCATGCTCCATTATCATCGCACACCCTACTGCCCGTTAAATCAACAGCGAGAGCGTTAACGCCAGCACTGTTTTTAAAAATCGCCTCTGTTCCGCTATTTTGATACGGAATGGTAAAGTCTCCGCCTTGAGCTGAAAGCTTCGTCGCGTCAAAGAATTGCGTCGACAGCTTCTCTCCTCGGCTATTGGTGACCACCACCGTCCAGTCGCCTCGAGGAATCGCTGGCGCATCACCGGTCAAAATATCGTAGATCTCATTACTAGTAAGGGTTGCGCCTGAGAGACTCAAGTGAAACTGGTACAAATAATTACCATACGCCTCATCATAGGAAAGACTCTCCGCGTACGCAAATGAGGGCATAAGCATCGCAGACGCAAAAAATATTGATATTAAATATTTCATTTTGGATTTGCGCAGGTTGCTAGCGTTGCGACCTTCGGTGCGTATCGCTTCGTTTCAATGAGCCCCCCACCATTGCGGGTTTCGTTACATACAGTGTGCGTTGCGTTATCCCATGGACACTCCCAGGCGCGCATCACACCACCCCCACAGCTCGGCATTTGTGCACAGTCCTTGCTAATCTTGCACCATCCGGGTCCGGCATTATATCCAGCGGCAATATTTCGAATATCGTTGTTGCACATACCCTTGATCGCGCGCACCTCCATCGCTGCCAAGCAAACACTTTTTTCGAAGTTATTTTTATTTAGCAACCACGCAGGAGTAATGGTCTCGTACACAAATTTTCCTGTTTTTGTATTTCGCATTGGCTGCCCATCATCTCCTAACTTGTAAATCTGGCATTGTTGCACGTGCTTATTCGCCACGGCTGGCAATAACTGCATGACGCCATAAGCGCCCGCAGGGCTCTTAAGTTGCGCTCCGCAGGAGGACTCCACTGCCATGATGGCCTCGAGGATTCTCGCGTCGGCACCATATTTTGTGAAATATCCAGCATTTCTATACTCTGGACATCCTTGGCACGCATAGTCTGTGCTGCATGTATTTATCTTGTTACTAATTGGGCACGAGATACCCGCATACGAAGGCTTCGTGGTCGGGGGCGCAGCAGGAGTAGAGCCGCCAGCCGCTGTACTGGGGACTGGACTTGGTAGCGTCGTGTCGATTGGTGCGATAGCAGATAAGCTCGCAGGACACGAAAACTCAAACCACGACGTGCCCGTCGATACTCCCGGCATGAGTGCGCGAATCAAAAAATTAGTCACCACCCACGCGAGCAGAATGATCGTGACACCAATAAGTGTGTTCGTGAGCATTTTCTTGCCCTCACTATAGAGTTCGGGCTTTCCCCCACCCAGAAGCATCATGCCGCCAGAATAGACAATCATAAACGCAGCGACCGGACCCGTAACCCCCTTGAGAATAAAATCGATAATATTCTTGAGCGATCCAAAAATATCGCACGGCGTACATGGCGCCTGCCCTGTTGCTCCGCATTTTACGATGGGAAGAAAATCAGCAGCAGAAACCACCGTAGGCCCAAGGGCCAACCCGGTAATCGCTATGAAGAGTAAAAGTAAACGTAATCCTTTCATTGAGTATCGTTAGCGCGACATCAACACAGACACACGCGCATCTGCGGCCTTCAAAGCCTGTGATATTGTTTGTTTTCCAAGATTCACACCATCAATCATCTCGGCAAAAATTGTCTCTATCGCTGCCGAGTCAATCTGATACCACGAACGCGCAGATAGCGCCTGCTCAGCAAACACCCCTCGATCGGGATCCGACTTCTGCTGTTCGATGAGATCCTTGCGAGCCGCAGGCCGTCCTGATGCATTCAGATACGCAAGCGCGCCGTCGCCCGCAGTCATATAGTGCACAAAGCTCCACGCCGCATCTGGTGACTTTGTTTTTGCGGAAACAACAAGTGGCCAGTAGTTCGCAAACGTGCGCACATCAGCAGTTGATGCTTGTGGAACGGGAGCCACGGCCCAGTTAAGTCGTGGTGCCGCCTTTCGTAGCGCGGGGGCTTGATGTTCATAGTTTATCATCATCGCTGTTGTGCCCGCCACAAAAGCATCAAACGAATAATCCATCGAACCGTTCCACGTGTATGATACTCGTTGGGGATTGGAAAAATCAGTAAAGAATTGTAGTGTGTTTTCCCCTACTGGTGTTCCGTCGACAGCTCGTGCGAATGAGGCTTGCGTATTATCCGCATCCGTCATCCGCACACCGGATTGCAACATAAGCATCATCAAGATATCCGTTGCGCGATTGATATTACGCGCCGTCCCCAACGCAGCAGCAGAACGTGTGATATTTCTACTGTCATCATAGGTTGTAATCTTCTTTACGTCGTCCAAAAAGGTCGCCCATGTCTCAGGTGGCTGTGCAATACCCGTAGACGCAAATATATCCTTGTTGTAGTAGAGCGCGAGAGTATCGACATACAATGGCATCCCGTAAATCTTGCCCCCAACGACGAGATCCTGTTGCGCAACATCCACAAACAGTTCCTGATACTGACGAAGCGTCATGAGGGGTCCCTTTTGTCCCGGTGCAACCGCTGGCATGGGGATGAGTTTGTCCGCGTGCTTAGGAAGCCACGTATGATGAATCATCCACACATCTGGACCCGTTCCAGCTGCGAGCGCATTGAGCACCGCCCGCTCATACTCCTGTGGATTAAACATTTTGTACGAAACTTTAATACCCTTATTGGCACGCTCAAATACACTGATAGACTCTTGAAACGCTGCCGCATCATCAAACACCCCCCACACCACCAGGTCGGCAGATGTGGCCGTGCTATTGCCAAGCGAATTAGAAAGCACGAATAAAAACGCCAAAAAAACCAAGAGCGCGATCGATCCACCCAGAATATAGGTGAGCTTTCGTGAATCGGTAAGGATAGATGTAATATTCATGATACTATTTCTTAAATAAGAGGCCGATGTAGTACTCGCCCACATCAATTGTGCGCTCGAAGTGAGCGCCGGCGGCAACACTGAGCGCCTTGAGGGTCTCCTCGTCGGACCGCAACGCATCAGGAGGACCGAACCCAGGCCTCCCCTTCTTCCAGTCAATAATTGCGAGGGTGCCTCCGGGTTTCAAAATACGAACCGCTTCAGCGAGAATATGTTCTTTTTGAGTTGACTGAAACAAGACGTTTGCCAATACAGAGTAATCCTGGCTTGCATCGGCGAGCTTGGTATTACCGTACACCTCGAGATTCGCACGTACTGCGATAACATTCTTAAACCCACCCGCTTCCGCCTTGGCACGAACGGCTTGTAGAGGCTCCTCCATTACGTCTATCGCGGTCACCGCACCCTGAGGGCCCACCGCTCGCGCTAGCGCAATGGTTACGTATCCTGAGCCGCATCCTAGATCAGTAGCTTTACTTCCGGATGTTATCCCAATCATTGATACGACACGCTGCGTATCAAAAACTGCACCCGAAGTGAGAGATTGAACCATATACACTCTATGGTACCACAACGCCCCGTACATTCGGGGCGTTGTGTGTATAAATTAGCAGCTAGAAGAGCACCACCGATGCAACCTCATCCTGTCCGTCCAAGCGCATGATACGCACACCTTGAGTAGCGCGCCCCAACATGGGAACTTCTGTGATAGCCGTGCGAATGACTTGTCCCTTTTTTGATACCGCTACAAACTCTTCGTTCTCCTCGCTCGTAACATGGGCAGAGACGAGCTTCCCTGTTTTCGATGTAATATTTGCGGTTAGTATCCCTACGCCTCCTCGGTGTTGCACCTTATACTCCTTCAACCCGGTCCGCTTTCCATAACCATTTGCCATGACCGCCATCAAGCTCAATCCTTTATCTGCATTCGATGGAACCACGTCAGCTCCGACAAGCTTGTCGTCTTTCTCGAGGCGCATACCAAGCACGCCCGCCGCAGACCGACCCATAGGACGCACATCCTTTTCAGTAAAACGAATTGCTGATCCCGTGGCTGTTGTCATAATAACCTGATCAGTTCCCGAGGTTGGCAACACCCATCCAAGCTTGTCATCGCCCTTGAGGTTGATGGCGAGGATGCCATTTCGTCGCACGTTATCGAATGAATCCATGGCAACCTTCTTAATAATGCCATTCGTAGTTGCCATAAACAGGAATTGGCTCTTTTGCTTCTGCTCTTTTGCCTTCGAAAGCGGAACCACTGCGGTAATTGAATCCGAAGTGGTGACTTGCAAGAAATTCGTAATGGCGCGCCCCTTGCTTTGGCGACTCGCTTCAGGAACTTCATATCCCAGTATCTGAAATACCTTTCCAGAATTGGTAAAGAATAGAATATTGTCGTGTGTATTCGCAAGGAAGAAATGACTCACAATATCCTCCTCCTTAGTGGCGATACCGCCGACTCCCTTTCCACCCCGCTTCTGTGCGCGCAACTCATCAGGTGGAAGACGCTTGATGTAGCCGCCCAGGGTAATCATAAAGAGTGCATCTTCTTCTGGCACCAACTCTTCGTCGCCAATCTCTCGCAGCGCGCTCTTGATAACTCGCGTTCGACGCTCATCTCCATACTTCTGTCGCATCTCAAGAAACTCCTGCTTCACAACGCCTGAGAGTTTTTTGACCGACTTGAGAAGTTCTTCAAGTTCCGCAATGATCAAGCGCTTTGCCTTGAGTTCGTCTTCGATCTTCTTCCGCTCAAGACCGGCGAGTGACTGCAATCGCATTTCCAAAATCGCATTAGCTTGGCGATCAGAAAACTTGAATCGCTTCATCAAATTCACAAACGCCTCTTCGCGTGTAGGCGACTGCTTGATGACCTTAATAATCTCATCGATATGGTCGAGCGCCTTCTTGAGACCCTCCAAGATATGTGCGCGCTCCAACGCCCGTGCAAGCTCATACGCACTTCGTCGTCGCACCACAATCTGTCGATGCTCAATGAACTTCTCAAGTATCACCTTGAGGCCCATGGTCTGCGGCTGAATACCATCAGACAGCGCCAGCATGTTGAAGTGAAACGTCTTTTGAAGCTCGGTCCACTTATAGAGCGAGTTGAGCACCTTCTTTGGAAAGGCGTCTTGCTTGAGCTCGATCACGACGCGCATGCCCTGCCTATCTGACTCATCACGAATATCGCGGATTCCCTCAAGACGCTTTTCTTTGACGAGATCAGCAATCTTAATAATAAGATCAGACTTGATAACCTGATACGGAATTTCAGTGATGATAATCTGCTGGCCGCGCTTTCCTTCTGTGATCTCTGCGGTACCTCGCGAGATAACGGGACCGCGACCAGTGGCGTACGCGTTGAGAATGTCTTTCTCGTTGTAGATGGAGCCTCCGGTCGGAAAATCAGGTCCTTTGATAAAATTCATCAACTCTTTCACGTCCGACTCGGGATGCTCTATCAAGTGAACGAGTCCATCGAGTACCTCCGAGAGATTATGCGGAGGAATGTTGGTTGCCATACCAACAGCAATACCCATTGATCCATTAATGAGAAGGTTTGGAATCTTCGCAGGAAGCACCGACGGCTCTTTTCGTGATCCGTCGTAGTTCGGCCTAAAGTCCACGGTGTCCTTTTCGATATCGCCGAGCATCTCGTCGCTAATGCGAGCCAAACGAGCCTCGGTGTAACGCATAGCAGCCGCACCATCTCCATCGATAGAGCCAAAGTTTCCTTGCCCTTGCACCAACGGATACCGCAACGAAAAATCCTGCGCCATACGCACCAACGAATCGTAAATAGCTGCATCACCATGCGGGTGATACCGTCCCATGACATCTCCGACGGTACTAGCAGACTTCTTAAGTTTTGCACCCGCAGTATTGCCCGACTCCCACATGCCCCACAGAATGCGACGGTGCACCGGCTTTAATCCGTCGCGAACATCAGGAAGAGCGCGCGCAACGATGACCGACATCGCATACTCGAGATATGATTTTTGAATCTCCGTCGTAATTTCTCGAATGGGAGTTTGCTGTACAACAGCGGGGACGATTGGTTGTGTGACTTTTTTGACCATAAAATGAAAAAAGACTACTCCGACAACGGAAGCAGATGTACGCCGCCTTGAGTATTGCTTGACTTCTCGTTGCTGTCAAAGCCGGCATTGGTATCCCATCCAATGAGTGAGCCAATGCTGGCAATCAACGAACCCGTAGCCTTTGATATCGCGGCGAGCGGCTGCGGTCTCCCCGCTTCTCGCGCAGCAAGAAACGCTTCTTGCTCTGCGGGATCAGAGTGTATGCCAAAATAAATCGTCTGCTGCACTGATGACGCAGTAAAAACCCCAACCACAGACACCGAGATGACAAGCGACATCACAAACAGCGCTCGACGAACTGTAGGATGCTGTCGTTGGATCTCGTGAATAATCGACATCCTCCTTACGCGTTAATAATAATCAATTGCGTCTGATCGGTTGGCAGCTGCTTTTTTGTGACACGGAATGAGTCAACGTATTGCGGGGTGAGACCAACCCCCTTCACGAACTTCTCCACGGAATCAGCCTCATACTTCGCGCCATCAACTGCAAATTGTATAGGAATAATAATCTTTGGCTCTATCTGCGATGCAAACTCGGCTGCAACCTTTGCATCCAACGCACTCTGCCCACCAACAGGGATAATGAGAATATCGGGATCGCCGATAACCTCGAGCTGCTCGGGTGTTAATTTCCCCTGCCCACAGGCGCCAAGATGGCACACGGAAACCTCCTCCGCGATAATCGTATAGATAGTAGCCAGCCCCAACTCACGTCCTTCTTGAGAATCTGCATATGCCTGAATCCCACGCACTGCGATGCCGCGGCGCTCGTATTCCCCCGCACCACGAATGACAAATGCCTCGTCATTGATACGCTCGATGACCTCTTTGTCTGGCGCACCATCGCTCAATAAAACGAGATCGTCCTTGATGGTGGGCCCACGCATTCCGACAACCTTCGGATCAAATGGATCGACAAGAACGGTGCCTTCTTTTGCTTCAATGCGAATACAACGATGTCCGTACCAGGAGATATTCATTACCCCTATCGTACCAGCATTCGGGGCATTATTCAACTCTTGCAAAAACCTAATTTATCATGTATATTGTGCCCCAGTCTCGAGAGTCGTCTAAGCCGCGACGGAGAGATATATTTTTATTATGGCAACATCAGCATCAGGCAAGACGATGAAGGACCTCCTCGCAAAAGAGGAATTCCAGCTCCCCCGAGCAGGTCAGATCCTCTCAGGAAAAGTGATTAGCGCTTCAAAGTCCAGCGTCACCATTGATTTGGGAACAGCGGGTATCGGCATTGTGTACCCTGGCCAGTTTTATGATAATCCAGATCGTATTAAGGCTCTCAAGCCCGGCGAAGAAGTCTCAGCCGTGCTCTTGGAGCTCGAAAATGAGAACGGCTATCGCGAGCTCTCGCTCAAAGCAGCTCAATTAACGACTTCCTGGCAGCGCATCAAAGAACTTCGTGATGCAGGGACCGTTATGACCACCATCATCAGCAACATCAACAAAGGTGGGCTCATTGTTCAAGTAGAAGGCGTCCAGGGCTTCTTGCCGCTCTCCCAGCTCTCCAGTGAGCACTACCCGAAGGTAGAGGGTGGCGACACAACCAAAATCGTACAGGCTCTCCAGAAATTCAAGGGTCAACCATTCAAGGTGAAGATCCTCGATTACAGCGAGCAAGAAAACAAGCTCATCGTCTCCGAGCGAGCCATCCAAGAGGAAGCGGCGAAAGGCGAAATCACGAAGCTCGCGCTTGGCGACACCGTTGAAGGTGTTATCACAGAAGTCACTGATTTCGGTGCATTTGTTCGCCTCACTGATAACCTCGATGGTCTCATTCACTCCAGTGAAATCGATTGGAAGTTCGTCGAAGACCCTCGTCAGATTCTCCACAGTGGTGAAACCGTCAAAGCAAAAATCATCAGTCTCGATGGTGGTCGCGTAGCATTATCGCTCAAAGCGCTCCGTCCCGACCCATGGCTCACCGTTGATGAGGCCTTCAAAGTTGGCCAGAAGGTACGTGGCATCGTCATCAAGATTCGAAGCAACGGCGCCTTCGTGAAGCTCAACGAAGATATTGTTGGACTTCTGCCAACGACAGAATTTGGTGGACGCGTTGCAACCGATGTAGTCACGATTGGCAAAGAATATGACTGCGCCATTGTGAACATCGACTCCAAAGACCACAAGCTTATCCTGACACTCGAGCAAGCCGCCGCCTAACAAGCGAAAGCGACGCACAAAAAACACCCCCGCTCAAGCGGGGGTGTTGCGTTAGACAGGAATCTCCACACCTACGTGCGCCTTGATTCGACGAGACGCATCGGGAGCCGTCGAAAGAAACTCATCGATTCTTTCGTTCTCACCGTGCACATGAATGATTCGATCAGGATTGAGCCTTCGAACAATCTCATCGAGCTCATCCTGCTTCGCGTGCGTCGAGAAATCGAATCGCTCAACACGGCAGCGCTTGGCGATGTAGCCATCCGCCGCCTCAACGAGACAGCCCTGCCCAGACGCGAGAATCCTCCCTCCAAACTCGCAAGGGTCCTGCCAATTGACCATGAAGATCGCACTCCCCGGCTCATGGAGCAGCGTCGTCGCCCACGCATACGAAGGCGTATCTTCGACGAGCATACCGGAGCTCGCCAGCACGATGACTGGCTTTTCCGATTTCTGCACACGAAACTGATGAGGCATGTCACGGAAACGCTGCATGGTGGCGAGCAGCTTGGAATCAGGTGCGTATCGACGATAGATTTCCGTCGGCGCAGCGCCACCAACGACCCACAAATCCCACTTCTTATCGACGCCCGCCTCATGGAGAATCTGATACATCTCCTGCATGCGATCAATCGCCAGCGTAGGAATGAGCACTCGTCCGCCGTCATCCATCACCGACCAGACAGCCTTGAGAAACTCATGTCTGATCTGTTGCCGCGACTTCTTAGCATAGATTCCGGCATACGTAGATTCGGTGATCAGCAAGCGCGTCCGTTCAAACTCTGGCACCGCGGCACGAGATATGAATCCGTGGTCGTTGAGGCCAATATCTCCCGTTGCGACATACTGCTCGCCTCGATAGGTGAAGATGAGCCCAACGGCTCCGAGGATGTGCCCCGCGGAAAACGGAGTCACCGTGAGCTCCTTGGTCAGATGCAAAGGAGTTCCAGGAATCATCTTCTGCGTTCGACTGAATGCGCGCTGAATATCGTCAGCAGAGAAGAGATGTGCCCGCTGTTCACGGGTTTCGATCTTCATCCCATCTTCCCAAATCCAAAGCGCAAGCTCGCGCGTTTCCTTCGTTGCCCAACACAACATCTTGGGCCAACGAGCGATGGCGCGTGGCACCATACCTACATGGTCGCGATGGCCATGCGTCAGCAGTAGCGCATCCAGCTCGCCCTCAAATGCAGGCTCGCTATCGTGCGGACGCAGACCCGCTCCGTAATCGATACCGACACGATATCCACCGAAATTGAGCACATGGCAACTCGGGCCAATGCTATTTGCACCGCCCCATGATGTAAATGTGACGTCTGACATGCCCTACTCCTTTGTTCGTCTTTGCATTGTTAAACGGCTAGAAATCGCCACTACCATACTAATATATTTTCATTTTGTCAATTTTTAGCCGATTGCCGCTGTGCGGCTTCCATGGTAGGATATCCTCCACATATGAGACAAATCATTCGCTCCATTGGCATTGTTTTCGCAATCCTCATCAGCCTCGCATTTGCCGCGTCGCTATTTGCACAACCCGTCGCCCCGATCACACCAATCGCTATCAGCGAGCTAGTTTCCAAGGTGAACGCCGGCACCATAAAAGACATCACGGTGCGCGGAGATCAGATTGCAATCACCGCAGTGGACGATACAAAGTTTTCCGCTCAAAAGGAACTTTCAATTTCCATCTTTGAAACCCTCGTCAACGCTGGCGTCGTGAAAGAAAAACTCACAGCAGTGAAAGTAGAAGTAAAAGATCCCACGGGACTAGGTGTCTTTCTCGCCAATTACCTCCCCATACTCCTACCCATCATCCTTATCGTTGGGCTCTTTTGGTTCACGTACCGCCAAGCGAAACAAGGATCGTCCCAGGCGTTCTCCTTTGGGAAAACCCGCGCCAAGCTTGCAGGTATGAATCCTTCTGACAAGGATATTACCTTCAAAGACGTCGCAGGCTTGATCGAGGCAAAGGAAGAAGTGACCGAGATAGTCGAATTCCTCAAAGACCCAAAGAAATTTCATCGTCTTGGTGCGCGCATCCCCCGCGGTGTTCTTCTGGTTGGCTCTCCGGGTACCGGAAAGACGCTCCTCGCAAAAGCGGTTGCCAATGAAGCGAGTGTGCCCTTCTTCTATGTATCTGGTTCTGAATTCGTAGAGATGTTTGTGGGCGTGGGCGCCAATCGTGTTCGCGATACATTCGAGACAGCAAAGCGCGTAGCGCCAGCGATTGTATTCGTAGATGAAATCGATGCCGTTGGCCGACAGCGAGGCGCCGGCATTGGTGGCGGCAATGATGAACGTGAGCAAACACTCAACCAGATTCTCGTCGAGATGGATGGTTTTGACACCGATGATGCCGTCATCATTATGGCAGCGACCAACCGCCCCGATATTCTTGATCCAGCACTCTTGCGTCCTGGCCGCTTCGATCGACGCATCATCCTCGATGAGCCCTCCCTCGAAGACCGCATCGCTGTGCTCACGATTCATTCCAAGGGTAAGCCCATGGCACCCGATATCAATATGCGCGTCATTGCAGAGCGAACACCCGGCTTTTCCGGCGCTGACCTTGCCAATCTCGTCAATGAGGCAGCTATCTTAGCGGCACGAAAGGGTCGAGATGATGTATCCCAAGAAAACCTCATTGAATCCATCGAGAAGGTCATGCTCGGGCCTGAGCGTCGTTCGCACGTCCTATCCAAAAAAGAAAAAGAAGTCACGGCATATCACGAAGCTGGTCATGCTATTGTTGCTGCCACACTCCCCCACTCAGACCCCGTCCACAAGGTCAGCATTATCTCTCGTGGTCGCGCAGGTGGCTACACGCTCAAGCTTCCAAGCCAAGATAAATACCTCAAAACAAAATCCGAATTCCAAGCAGAGCTTGCAGTGCTATTGAGCGGCTACGCATCTGAGCAAATCATCTTCAATGAGCTAACCACGGGCGCATCCAACGACCTTCGCGTTGCGTCCGATCTTGCTCGTCGCATGGTGACGCAATACGGCATGTCCGAGAAACTCGGCCCACTCTCCTACGGCGAGACTCACGAATCCATTTTCTTAGGTCGAGAGCTCATGCACGAACGCAACTACAGCGAGCACGTCGCCCAGCTCATCGACGCAGAAGCACTCGCGCTCGTGCAGAGTGCAATCGAAACCGCTCGTGGTATCATCACCAGTAAGATGGAGCAGCTCAAAAAGATAGCCGCTCATCTCATCGAAAAAGAGACGATAGAACAGGATGAATTCTATGCCCTTATAGGAGAGCCATCTCCCGTGAAGGCGTAGGCTCCTTGGGCCCGTAGCTCAGCTGGTTAGAGCGCCAAGCTTATACCTTGGATGTCCCTGGTTCGAGTCCAGGCGGGCCCACCATAACAAGTCCGATACCTCCTCAGGTGTCGGACTTGTGTGCGTGATTTGACTCATATAATATTTGCTGTTATTATATTTTTAGTCATTTACCAAGGAGGTCTCGTGAAGCTCCTCGATCGTATGAGTAGGTTCTTTCTTCGATTGCTGAATCCGGATCGCTACCAGGCGCAACTCCTCATTGAGTCCCTCAATGAGCCTCAGAAAAAGGCAGTAGCTGCCCTCGAAGACGCCTCCGAGCGGTACACCCTTCTGGTCGACGGGCATATCTCTGCCTACAACGTCGAGGTCCTCGAAACACGCGTGCGCATGGTTTTCAGCACCGCGTTTGCTGCTCAGGACATCGCCGTACCCGTGGACCTCATCCTGCAGTTGTGCCCCCCTGATTTTCGTGAACAAATCGCTGGCTACTTCGCTGATTGCAAAGAGTTCGCTAAATAGTGCGCGCGCAACCGAGGCTCCGTCCTCGGTTTTTTTTATTGCTTGCTAAATCTCTCAAAAAGTAGCATAATCCTGTGTCCGAAAAGGGCGCTTAGCTCAGTTGGTTAGAGCGACTCGTTTACACCGAGTAGGTCGGGGGTTCGAATCCCTCAGCGCCCACACTTGGCCACTCTTATATCTGTTTGTATGAAAGAGAGTGGCTGGCCAAGTGTCCTCAAGCGCATAGGCGCGCAGGACTACAATAACTCCGCCGGAGGTGGTGGCTAGCCCGAGAGTCGCGACGGCGACGCGAGAAGCGAAGCCGAATCCCTTAGCTTTTCCGCATCGCAACTCCATGTCAAATAATTGGAACATTCCCGATCAACTCGAGAAAGAAGTTCGACTTAGGGATACGTCCTGTGTTTATTGTGGCGTCAAATTTAAAAAAAACTTTCGCGCTGGAGCATCTTGGGAGCACATCAATAATAGAGCGAAAGATATAGAGAAATGGAATATTGTGCTGTGCTGCAGGTCATGCAATTCGAGCAAGGGCGCAAAGAATATAAGCGACTGGCTTAAATCACAATATTGTATGGATAATAATATTAACAGCCACACCGTTGCGACTATTATTAAGAGCTATATTAAGACCCATAAATGACCCTCTCCGTCATCTACGAAGACGTAGATTTTGTGGCTATCGATAAGCCGCCTCATCTGACCGTCCATAAAACATCTCTCGACGACCCCCAGATTACCCTGGCCGATTTAGCCGTTGAGCAATGGCCCGAAATGACGGGCGTCGGCGAAGACCCTCTCCGTCCGGGTATCGTGCACCGCCTCGATCGCGACACATCGGGGGTTATGGTCCTCGCCAAAAATCAGAAGACCTTTGCATACCTCAAATCCCTTTTCCACGACCACAACATTCGTAAAACCTATCTCGCGCTAGCGCACGGCATAC
>JAGOPO010000019.1 GCA_017992005.1 Minisyncoccota bacterium | reverse complement strand
GCGCTGGTGAGCACGATTGCGTATCTTATCGCAAGTCGATAGGATGGAATCGATGATTACCGGAGTCTTTTTTGGCATGATAATCGCGCAGTCGATTGCTTACCTTTGGTTTCAATCCAAGGGTGGCGTTGTTGCACACAGAGAGTACATGGTTGCGCACGCTATGTTTATGGTCGGGCAGCTTGCGCAAGTGGGTGATAGCGTTCGCAATGGTGCTTGGGCGAGCTGCTCAATCGCCGTATTCTATTTTGTGATTACTGCCACGGGAATCGTGCAGCGGTATCGTATAATGCGGAGTGAAATTGTGCGATGAAGCACGTTATTGTTCATGACCGCATGCAGAAGGGGTATCGCTACGAGCTTGTGGCGCGTGAGGGTCGCGATTTTGATGAACGCTTTACGCCCGATCTGACACCTCAAGAGATGCTGCGCTTGGGTGTATTTGGTGGGCGGTATCTACGTGACTGCAGGGATGAATTTCCTGCGCGTTGGTTTACGCGCGCAAAGCTACTCCCCGACGGGGTGCCAGGTCATGATCCTCATCTAAACTTTTTTGGAGTTGATGCTTCTCAGTCGTTGGCAGAGTGGAAGCGAAAAGGATGGATTTACCCCGAGGACCCTCGAGGGTGGTTCCAATGGTACTGTCGTTACTATCTTGGGCGTCGTATAGCGGATGATGAAGTCCAGATTCAACGTTGGCGATCTATTCGCCGTCACATTGCTCAAATCAAAAAACACTGTCGTGCTGGTGACGCATTGTGTCGTCCACGACAACGACAAGCGCTCCTGCACTGGGCTTACGATAGTCGCTCAATCTAAGTCGGGATGAAAACGCTGGCTCTCTTTTGAAAATTGTGGTATGCTCAAATCTAGCAGGTAACTAACTATTCCTATGGCAAAACGACGAGGTGCTCTCGGAAGCACGAAAGTAATCCGACATCCCAAGAAGACCAAGAAGCGCCGTGCGGCAAAGCAAGCTATGCTTGCTGCTCGAGCCAAGAAGTAAGCGGTTCGGCACATAATGCAACTTCCATAACGACCCTGCGGGGTCGTTTGGTTCTGGCAATCATGCATGCAAAATTAGATTACGTATTTGAATTTCTCGAAGATCTATCACGAAATAATACCCGTGCATGGATTCATGAGCGCGTGAATGAGCGCAGATTTGAGGTTGTACAAAAGACGATGTTGCAATGGGTCTCGATGTTGTTGCTGGATATGCAGGACATTGAAGATACGCGGAACGTCAGAGCAAAGGATTGTATGTATCGGATTTGGCGAGATACTCGTTTTGGTTCCGATAAGACGCCTTGTAAAACATATCTTTCATTTATTATTCGCGCGGGAGGTCGACGCAATGAACAACGTGCTGCGTACTACCTGCAAATCGGGCCGAATGGGCAATCGTTTATTGGTGGCGGAGTATATCGACCAGATGCGGTGAGCATGCATAAGATTCGCACGTCACTCATCGAACACGGCGATAATCTGCATCGCATACTATCATCTCGTGAATTCACAAAGATGTTTTCGTCACTCGAACGCATTACGCTCAAGACGCGCCCTCGTGGCTTTAGAATTGATGATGTGTCTCCTGAAGTGCGCGACCTTCTCCGGCATACCTCGTGGATAGCAACGCGACATCTCACTGATGCAGAGGTGCTTTCGAAAAAATTTGATACAGAAATTCTGAAAGTATTTCGAGTACTACAACCGCTCAATGGCTGGCTTAATCATGCATTAGCCTCGTAGCGCATCCGCGTGCGTTGTCGGGGTAGTGTATTTGTCGTACTATTGACTCCATGAAAACTCGAAGCATGGTCACGACCGTTGGCATTCTCGTAGTGGCAGTGGTAGCAGGAGGGTATCGGTATGCAATCCACGATGCATACATCAATTATCAAAAGCCCCCGGTGCCCAGTGAGCAACCGCGGAGCGTTGTGGTGTCTCAAGAGCCGAATCAGCCACAACCAACGCCGACGCCTGAAATCCGTGGAGCGATTAATCTCGCGGTTCCTTTTTCCAGTCAGGCACCTCGCGGCGACTGGAGTCTTCCATGGCAGGAGGCGTGCGAGGAGACGAGTGCGCTCCTCGTTGATGCGTTTTGGAGAGGTGTAACTCCAACTGTGGATGAGGTGGTGACCTCTATTCAGCGATTGGTTGATTGGCAGAAAGAACACCTTGGCTTCTATCAGCACACAACTGCTGCGGAAACGGCCACGATGATACGCTCTGTGTTCGGATACCGACGAGTAGATGTGACGTATGACATATCTATCGAGGACCTTCGACGTGAAGTTCGGGCTGGACGTCCGGTTATCGTGCCGCTCGCTGGGCGTTTACTCGGTAATCCTTTCTATACGGTGCCGGGTCCGGCGTATCATATGCTTATCGTGAAGGGCGTAGCTGATAATGGGGACGTGATTACCAATGATGTTGGTACGAGACATGGGAGAAATCTCACGTACTCCGCAGATGTTTTCTTGCGGGCTATGCACGACGTGCCGACGGGTGGAGACGACTGGTCAAGCGACATTGATCCGGCGGGCTATGTTCTGACCGGGAGACGAGCGATGATCGTTGTTTATCCCAACTAGATCGAAAATCCACTGCGCTGTTGCAGCCGTCTGCGCAGGAGTGCAACCAGAAGTACTGCTTCAATGGTTGATGCGAGTGCATACGCGAGTCCGAGCCCATTGAGGCCCATGGTGGGCATCCATAGTCGCGCGAGGAGCCATATTAGACCGAGACCGGGGACGGACACAAAAATAGGCGTCCAGGTGTCCTTGAGTGCATAAAACGCACGCACAAAAAGATGGATGAAGGCTTCAGCAGGTATACCAAGTGAGAACCACGCGAGGAGTGATGCTGTTGCCGCAATTTGATGAGAGCCAAAATGTCCTCCACCAAGCAGCATTTTGATTACTAGTGGACCTGCAAGTATGTAAAATGCCGTAGAAAGAGTGGTTACGAACAAGAGAGGGCGCGCTGCTTCTTTTAGCGTGCGCATAAATGAGGCGTCGTCATCCAGGGCCGCATACCGTGATAGCGATGCAAAGACGGCCGTGGCAAAGGAGATGCCAAATACAGATACGGGAACGGATTCAAAATTGCGCGCGAACGAAAGAATGGCGATGGAGCCAGCAGAAAGTGTTGATGCTAGGTTCGTAAATAGAAAGAAGGTTAATTGCTCGACCGGTTGGCCAGCCATACGAGGAATCATGAGACGGAGAACATTTCGAAAATAGGTACCTGAAAAATTGATTGGGCCATGTATGGTAAAACCCGATCGAAGTGTAGAAATAATGCGAACCAAAAGGTGCAGTGCTGCGCCTGCTATGGTGCCAATGACGAGCCCAATGGGTCCCAGGGGTGCGACAAGAAATGCACCGGCGATAATGCCGAGATTATAGAGAACGGGAGAAAGTCCATATCCAGCAAATCGCTCCAATGAGACGAGAATTCCCCCGAGTGTATTGGAGAGAGCAAAAAGAATTGGCGAAATGAGCATGATCCGGGACAGGTGTATCAAAAGTGCCAGGTCATCTCCTGAAAATCCTGGTGCGACAACACCCGCAAAGTGAGGCATCCCGATGTACGCAAGTACTCCGATGAACAGCATTGAAATTGGTGCGCCAACGAGCATGGTTGTCGCTAGTTCGCGAGCCTCTTCTCTTTGCTCCTTGGCGAGCAGCTGAGTAAACACCGGAACAAATGCTGCTGCGAGTGCTCCCGCGATGAATATATTCAGGAGAACGTCGGGGATGATGAAGGCGGCATTGTACACATCCAGGAGTCGGCTCGCACCGAGTACGCGTGCAAAAACCATGTCTCGAACGAGGCCAAGTGCATAACTGACTATGGTGAGCGCAGTAAGGAGGGACGCTCCACGACGAAATACGCTCCCAAAGAGATATTCACGCATGTTGAGTTTCATGTATCAGTAGTATACGCATACCAACGCGTAATTCCAACCGACCCTTTCTCGCTATGACCCTGTCTGATAATTTGCTATACTCCACGTGTAGTTGTAAGAACACCCCTCATATGTCGTTGATATCATTTTTCGGTACTCGAAAGTGGCTCATTGTCGCTTCTGTAGTAGTGTTTATTGCGGTTGGGGTCTATTTCGTTCGCTCAGGGGGTGGGCAATCTATTGGTGATATTGAAGTGAAGAGATCCACCATTCTCGAAACGGTTGCGGTGACGGGTAGTATCGAGCCAGCGGATGCTGTTGAGTTGTCGTTTCAAAATAGTGGTAGAGTTTCACGAGCGAATGTGCGAGTCGGAGACCGCGTGGCTCAAGGGCAGACGTTAGCGAGTTTGGATGTCGCGGAGCTTAGTGCGCAACTGAGAGACGCGCAAGCGACGGTCCTTGCGCAAAGCGCAAAGCTTCAAAACATTCAAGGCGGAGGTCGAGCCGAAGAAATCGCAATTCAGGAGTCGGATGTGCGCTCAGCACAATTAGCATTAGCTCACGCGTATGAGGGCGTCTATGGGGTGCTCACTGATGCATTTACGAAGGCGGATAACGCAATGCGAGCTCAGCTGTATCCTCTTTTTACGAGTGTTGGTAATGATGGTACGCCACAGTATGTGATGACCGTGTCTTGTCAGTGTGACGTAGCTGCAACGTCCGCTGTTTCTAACAGAGCAAAATCGGAGACGTATCTTATTCGTTGGAAGGCAGAACTCTCCGATCTAGCACTTCACGGCACTCCGGAACTTTTCATGCGCGCGATGGTGAATGCGGAAAGTTATCTGAATGCAATTCGAGCGACGGTGAATGCAGTTGGAACTTTGCTTGATGATACAACGCTCAATCAATATACAGCTGCAGCAACCGTGCAGGAGTATCGAACTCGAGTGGTGACTGCTCGCACAGCGGTTGATGCTGCATCGCTCGCGGTGACTACGCGAACGCAGCTCATTGGAACGAATGAGTCAGCTCTTGAACGAGCTGAGCGTGCGTTGGCGCTCACAAAAGCTGGATCAACAAAGTATGAGATTGACGCGCAACAGGCTAGTTTGCTTTCAGCGCAAGCACAAGTGGAGCGCTACGAGGCGCAGATCGCAAAGAGCCTGATACGGAGTCCCATTGATGGCATTGTGACCAGACAGGACGCTAAGCTTGGCCAAAATGCGACCGCGAACGCTGGTCTTATCGAGGTAATTTCAGATAAGAATCTGCAGATCGAATCGTACATTCCGGAAGTGGATATTGGAAAGGTTGCGGTAGGCGATAAGGTCAAAGTGGCGGCGGATGCATTTCCAACTGAGGTGTTTCAGGGGCAGATTTTGTTTGTTGATCCCGCAAAAACAATTATTGATGGCGTAGTGAAGTTCAAAGTGATCATGAGTCTCGCCCAAGAGGACGCACGTTTTAAGAGTGGCCTTACGGTGAACCTCGATATCATCACGCAGGAAAAGTCCGATGTGATTGTGGTGCCACAGTTTACGATCATTGAAAATGACGAAGGGACTTTTGTGCAGCGCGTGACATCTTCTGGTACAGAGAAGATTATGGTGCAGCTTGGCATTCGTGATCAGTCGGGTATGGTCGAGGTTGTTTCGGGACTCAATGAGCACGACCTAGTGCAGAACATTGGGTTGAAAACGTCGCAGTAACTTCGCATGGAGGATCTCATCGAATTACGCAAGCTCGGTAAAGAATACCTATCGGAGTCTGTACGAACAACCGCGCTTACGGACGTATCATTTCGAATACATCGAGGCGAGTTTGTTGCTATCATGGGTCCTTCAGGCTCAGGGAAGTCGACCTTACTCCATTTGCTTGATTTTCTTGATCGACCAACCAGCGGTTCATATGTTTTTCGAGGTAGTGATACGACACACCTTTCCGATATAGATTTGGCACGTCTCCGGAATAAAGAGATGGGGTTTATATTCCAAGCGTTCAATCTGCTTGGTCGTGGAACTGTGTATGAAAATGTCGAGTTGCCTTTGTTGTACTCTGATGTCCCCGTCATGCGTCGACCGGAACTGGTTCGAGAAGCTATCCATGACGTCGGACTCGACGATAAAATTGATGTCCCTGCTAGTAATTTGTCGGGCGGGCAAAAACAGCGCGTCGCAATTGCGCGAGCGCTCGTGAATGATCCTAGTATTATTTTTGCAGATGAGCCGACGGGAAATTTAGATTCAAAATCGGGAGGACAAGTCATGGAAATACTTGAGCAGCTAAATCAGCAGGGAAGAACAATTGTGCTGGTGACTCATGAGACATATACAGCGAAATACGCCGGAAGGTTGATCGCGCTCTTGGATGGTCGCATTGAAAAGGACGAGGCAATTGAGGATCGTAATACAACGGGTCAATTTATCAAATAATGAAACTCAACGACTCGATTAAAAGCGCACTACGCGGACTCCGGCAGTCCAAAGTTCGGACCGCACTGACGATGTTGGGAGTAATTATTGGTATCGCGTCCGTTATTCTGTTGATGTCCATTGGCGCTTCCGCTCAGCAGTATATTCTTGGACAAGTAAAAAGCGTTGGGTCCAACCTTATCTATGTTATTCCTGGCGGGTCCGGAGGGAGCAAAACATCGACTCCTGCATCGAGTCTTGGTGTTATCATAAAAACATTGGTTGATCGTGACGTAGAGAGTCTTCGTCGCGAACCCAGCATCGTAAGCGCCGCTCCTGTGGTCCGTGGTCAAGCGCGTGCAGTCGCTGCGTCCAATGACATTTCGGTCACGTGGCAGGCATCGAGTGAGGAGTATTTTGCATTGAGTAATCTGAATCCCGTGCAGGGCATGGCATTCTCGAGGTCGGATGTGATGTCATTTAATCGTGTCGCCGTTCTTGGGTCGCAGCTTGCGCGCGATCTTTTTGGCGACCGCAATCCCATTGGGCAGGTATTACGCTTGCGCGATACCACGTTCCACGTCGTCGGAGTGCTTGGCCCCAAAGGCATCGGAGCGTTCGGTATCGATCAAGACGCAACGATTATTATCCCCATCAGTGTCGGTCAAAAGCAGCTGCTGGGCATTGATTATTACCAAACGGTGGTTGTGCAGGCGTCAAATGACTATACGATTGATTTCGTGAAGTCACGCATTACGTCGATATTGCGCCAGAATCATAGTATTACAGATGTCTCAAAGGATGATTTCACCATTCGAGCGCAGGAGGATATTCTCAGTATTTTGGGAAGCATCACATCTGTTCTGACAGTATTCCTGACAGCGATAGCAGCTATTTCACTTATTGTTGGAGGTATCGGGATTATGAATATTATGCTTGTGAGTGTTACAGAGCGCACGCGTGAGATAGGTCTTCGTAAGGCGATCGGTGCGACTGAAAAGGACATCCTCACGCAGTTTCTTGTAGAGTCCGTTATTGTCACGTCGATTGGTGGCTCTATTGGCATCGCATTTGGCGTATTGCTTACCGCGCTCACATACGTGGGTATAAAATATGGAGCAAGTATTCCCTGGACATTTCAATTGCCACTTACGGGAGTTGCGCTGGCGTTTGGTGTGTCAGCAATAACGGGATTGGTGTTCGGCGTGTATCCCGCTCGGCAAGCGGCACGAAAGAATCCGATTGATGCCTTGCGATATGAATAATTATTTATTGCGCGTTTTATTCGCCATGGTACGATAGTTTGTCCGCATAATTTATTTTTCATGAAATCTGTCCAAGACATTTTCGATCGTCTGCAGGAGAAAAAGAATCAAGTGAAAGTTGTACGCCGCAAATATAAGGATGAATTAGGGGCGAGTAGTGAGTATCAGAAAATTACGGAAGAACTCGATAAGCTTCGTGCAAAAAAGAAGGTGTATGAGCAATCTATTCGCGAGCAATCAGGCGCGGCATTTGGCAAGATTGATGATCTCGCGCTTGCCATACGACAAGATACGCAGATGTTGAGTGACGTCGCGCTCACATCAATCATGAAAGGGGAGCGCGTAGAAGTGAAAGATCAATATTCTGGCTATGAGCCTGTATTCACGGTTCGCTTTAAACGAACAAAATAGGCGAGTCGGTCTTCGCATTCTTTGGTGTGTCGTTGCTGGCGCCGCGGTATGGGTATTGGTGAGTTTTGTTGCCACGAAGACTATTAAGTCTCCTCGATATAAAGTCGTATCTTCCGAGTCTGGATATCAAGTTCGAGAGTATGAGTCGTACATTGTTGCTCAAGTTGCGGGTGCGGATTCATACGAGAGGGCATTGCGTGACAGCGGCTCACTTTTACTTCGGTATATTCGAGGAGAGAATACTCGTCAAGAAGCAGTGGCAATGAAGCGACCCGAGGGAGTGGCTGCGCAGTCTTCTCGAGCGCATGTGGCATATTGGGCGCCTCTCGTAATTGGACAAAAGAATCAGCATATTGATGCCTCTGTCATCCTTCCGAGTGATGTAACCATTGTTACAGCGCCGAGACCCAATAATCCAATCATTCGTATTCTGCAGGTGCCGACGACAGTGCGGGCTGTGGTTCTTGTGTCAGGGAGTGTGGCATACGATGAGATGGTGCGTCTCGCATCTATGCTGCGTGAGTTGCTTGCAAGGGATAATCGCGTTATTCTCTCGTCTGCAAGTGCTATGTATGTTGGGCCTTCGTGGGCGCCATCATTTCTTCGACGAACGGAAATATCATTCGTCATTCGCGACTAATCGCTCATCGCACTCATGTATACCCTCCAATCACCTTATCTCGTCGATAAGCCGCTGGGCGCGACGCCGTTGCAGGCGCTCGACGTATTTCGGCGCGTTCGAAATATACCTGGGACGGTAAAGCTAGCATATGCGGGAAGATTGGATCCCTTAGCGTCTGGATTGCTTGCAGTGCTGTCTGGCGAGCAATTAGCACACCAAGAAGACTACTGGTATCTTCCCAAGCAATACGAAGCGCATATCGTATGCGGCGTTACTACTGACTCGTTTGATGTGATGGGTATGCCAGTCTCGCAAGGGCATCAAGAGCATACCGCGGAACGGATCACTGCCGTTCTGCGTGGTCTTGTAGGGAAGATCGATCTGAGTGTCCCGGTGTATTCGAGCCAGCGTTTTCAAGGTGAGGCGCTATTTTCTTTGGCGCGCAATCAACCAGATAAAACAATCATAGTACCCGTTCGTAGAATGGTGATCAGTCAAATAGACGCCCATCGTAGTGAGCGAATCACAACGGATGCCCTGGCTGCTCTTGCGTGCGAGCGAATCGGGCTCGTGCAGGGTGATTTTCGACAACAAGAAATATGCGAAGCGTGGAAGGCGCTGTTTGTTCAGCGTGAGGAGCTCATTTCATTTCATCTCACGATTCATTGTGGTAGCGGCACGTATATTCGTTCGATCGCCCAGGAAATTGGCAGACGCCTGGGCAACGGCGCTGTTCTCGCCGGGTTGCGCCGGACCGCTATCGGTGCATGGAGGGTGACAGATTCTGACGTTACAAAGCTTTCTTGGCCGCAATAACGTTGCGAAGGATCGAGCGTACGCTTTCCAAGGAGTCGTCATCATGAATGGATACCGGCAGGGCAGTAATTCCTACTCGGGAAAACTCCTCCACCATGCGCGCAAGTGCCTCTGGAGCAACAATGTCTGATTTTGTGAGAAGGACGTATTCGTCTTTATCAAGTAGCGCTGGGTTGTATGCTCCTAGTTCACCACGAAGAGTTTGCCAGGCAACGACGGGATGCTCTGATTCGCATGACACCGTATGAAGCAGTGTCCTTGTTCGCTCGACGTGACGCAAGAATTTAATACCCAAACCCTTTCCCGTGGATGCACCTTCGATGAGCCCAGGAATGTCGGCGAGGATTAGCTCAAAGAAGACGCCTAGTCCAGGTTCGAGCGTGGTGAATGGATAATTAGCCACTTTTTGCTGCGCGCGTGTGAGCTCATTGATGAGACTTGATTTGCCAGCATTCGGAAATCCAACAAAACCGACATCGGCGATGAGCTTGAGCTCCAATCGCAATGTCCATCGCTGTCCTTCGGTTCCTGTATCAAATGAGCGCGGGCTCGTATCTATTGATGAGCGGAAGTGATAATTACCTTTTCCGCCTTTGCCTCCACGAGCCAGGAGGATGCGTTGTCCTATGGAAACCACTTCCTGGTCGTCATGCGTGTCGAGATTGTGAATTACCGTGCCTACAGGAATATTGAACTCGATATCAGCACCATCACTTCCATCACGATACTGAATGCCTCCTTCATGTCCGTTTTCGGCGTAGGCTGTCTTAGTGTTTCTCCAATGAGAAAGCGCGCCAATATCTGCGACGCCGACGCAGTATACGCTACCACCATTTCCACCAGTGGCGCCCGTGGGGCCAAGTTCCTTCATGTTCTTATTGAAGGCCACATTCCCGTTGCCACCTGATCCTGCGCGAACTTCAATTGTGACGTCATCTATAAGCATGGCGTACTGAGGGTACCACAGAGTGACCCAAGAGCGAAGGGATGGTATACTTTGGAGGTACTTATCTCATTTTTCTTCATGAAGAAAATTTTCGCTGTAGTTATTGTCGGAATCTCGCTTGCGTTGCCTTTGTCTGTGTCTGCCGCCACGCTCGGAGCCGGACAACAGTATTCATTGTTGCGTCAGCAGGTAGTAGTGGGCAGTGCATATGTTGCCGCGGGTACAACAACCATTGGTGGGCGTGTTACTGGAGATGTTGTTGCTGCGGGTGGGACAGTTATCGTATCGGGTTCGGTCGGCGAGGACATCGCGGTCATCGGTGGAACGGTGCAAGTGCTAGGGCCTATAGGCGGTGACGTTCGCGTCATCGGTGGTACAGTTACCATTGCTGACAGCATCGGCGGAGACCTCGTAGCTCTTGGTGGGGCGGTGCATATTTTACCGAACGCAGTAATCACGGGTGATGTCATTATCGCGGGAGGACAACTAATCATTGACGGATCCGTGCAGGGATCGATTACGTATCGTGGTGGCACATTGATGCTCAACGGGTCCGTTGATGGGAGTGTTTCTGCGAAGGTTCAAGACCATGCAGAGCTGGGATCTACCGCAGTTATCAAGGGCGGTTTTATGTATGGCTCTTCGCGTGAGGCCACGATAGCTGAGGGCGCGCGCATTCTTGGTGCAACGGCATATGAGCCTGCTGGCAAGATTGAAAAGCAATCTGAAGCACCTGCAAAGATCATGTGGGCGATGCTCGGAGTGCTCACGGGGATGCGGCTGATCGCTGTAATTGGCCTCACGATCCCTCTAGTGTGGAGGTGGCGTCGTGAAACTCTTGATGTCCTTTCAGGAATTCGCGAAGGCTTCTGGCAAGCGATGGGACGCGGACTCGCATTCATGGTGCTTATACCTGTCGCAGTTGTGCTGCTCATGATCAGTTTTGTGGGTGTGCTACCTGGGGCGCTCTTGCTTATGGCATTTGTGGGAATGTTGATTGTCACAAAGGCACTCACCGGAATATTCTTCGGGTCATGGGTGTATATGATGTTTAAGAAGCGCGAAGTGCTTCACATCTCGTGGGGCTCCGCTATTGGTGGAGTGATAGCGCTTGAACTACTCTCAAGTATTCCCGTGCTCGGTTGGATTGGAAGCGCAGCGCTATGGTTGGCGGTGTTTGGCGTGGTGAGTCACCAGGTTCAGAAAATTGCTCGATAATACATACTTCTATGCCAACAATGAAATCAGTAGTTGTTTGTGTGCGTCCAGCGCGAGCATATCCTACACCGAAGCGTGCTCCTGCGCGCATGAACACACAAACTGCTCGTGCGAACGCGCATAATGTTCGTAAGCCAAAATCACGGTAAGCGTGTTGCGTCGACGACGATGAATCGCTAGAATATCGCATGATTGTTGTTGACGTTGAAACAACGGGGCTCAATGAGCGGCTCCATAGCATTGTCTCCATTGGTGCAGTTGATTTTGAAAAACCGCAGCGACAGTTTTACGGTGAATGTCGAATGTTTGAGGGAGCCCAATCTGAGGAGGCGGCTCTTCGAGTGAACGGTTTTACGATTGATCAGATTACGGATTCGAGTAAGAAATCGCTCGAGCAGCTTATGGGGGAGTTTGTGGCGTGGACGCGTGACTCAAAAAATCGAACCCTCATGGGGTTTAACACCTTTTTTGACCACCGCTTTTTGCAGTCCAGCGCTGAGCGGTGCCACATGTCGTGGGATTTCGGCCATCGAATCATTGATATCCATTCTATTGCATGGGCGCACATGCTTATGCGCGGCATCGAACCTCCTGTGAAGTACAACCGCTCTTCTATCAATAGCGACTCGCTTTTAGAATATGTTGGCCTTCCCTCGGAACCAAGGCCGCATAATGGCTTAGTGGGTGCAAAGATGGAGGCTGAAACCTTCTCGCGTTTGCTATTCGGTCGATCACTGCTATCCGAGTACGAGGTGTATGCGTTGCCCGCTCACGTGCTTTTGTCCACGCCGCTATCAGACCAGCAGGCGCTCTTCTGATATACTGATTGCATGACATTGGTGGATGATCTCAAGCGACTCACATGTGGCGATGTCGATGACTCGAGTGCTGCACGAATGCGCTACAGTCACGATGCAAGTATTTTCGAGGTTGTGCCGAAGGTTGTTGTCTCTCCCCGTGATGCTCGTGATGTTGAGCGCCTTGTAGTGTATGCGGCATCACATGATGACGTCGCTATCACGCCGCGATCAGCTGGTACGGATATGTCTGGTGCCGCGGTCGGAGGTTCTATCGTAATGGATATGATGAAGCATATGAATCATATCCTGGATATTGAGCGCGATGAGACACTTGCGGGAAAAGATGGGTTTGTCGTTGCTCAGCCAGGGGCATATTATCGTGACGTAGAGGTGCAGACACTGGAGCGTGACTTGCTGTATCCGGTCTATCCCGCGTCGCGCGACCTCTGTGCTATTGGAGGGATTGTCTCTAATAATTCAGGAGGGGAGAAGTCGCTTACCTACGGACAGGCGGTGCAATGGATCCGAAGTCTGCGGGCAGTTTTGGCGGATGGGCACGAATACGAACTCGGACCGCTGAATCGTTTGGAGCTCGAAGAGAAAATGAAACAGGGCGATTATGAGGGCGAGATCTATCGAGCGATTTTCAGCCTGTTGCAGTCGCAACGAGAAGAAATCGCGCGCATGCAACCCAGTGTGTCGAAGAATTCATCGGGGTATCAGCTCTGGCACGTATGGGATGGTACGACGTTTAATCTAGCTAAGCTACTCTGTGGTGCGCAGGGTACGCTCGGTATTGTGACTCAGGCCACGCTCTCCTTGATGAAGCCAAAGAAACACAAGCAAATGATCGTTGTGCTTCTTGATGACATCACGTCGATCGCCTCTGTCGTCAACGACATCCTTGTTCATACGCCGGAAGCGGTGGAGTCGTTTGACGACAAGACACTCTGGTTCACGCTTCGATTCTTGCCTGACTTTGTTCGGATCATTGGAGCTTCCAACATTATTTCTCTCGGTTTGCAGTTTTTGCCCGAGGCGTGGATGATTCTCCGTGGGGGGATGCCGAAGCTCATCGTTATCGCTGAATTTGTCGGCGACGATGAACGTGATGTTCAGGCGCGAGCAACTGCCGCGCTCGCATCGGTGCGGTCTCGTGGTATTCGCGCCCGACGTACCAAAGACGAGGAAGAGTCTCATAAGTATTGGACGATACGCCGCTCGAGCTTCAATGTGATTCGATCTCATACGAAGGGAAAGAAGACAACTCCCTTTATCGATGACTTTATTATTCCTCCAAAAGACATGCCGGAGTTCTTGCCGAAGCTCTACGATATACTGAGGCCGTACAAGTTAACGCTCACGATTGCTGGTCATGTGGGAGATGGGAATTTTCACATCATTCCACTCATGAATTTGGCGAATCCTGAAACCCGACGCATCATTCCTGAGCTTTCTAAGAAGGTATATGACCTTGTATTGTCGTATAAGGGCTCAATTACCGCAGAGCACAATGACGGTCTCATACGAGGACCGTACGTGAAGCAACAGTTTGGTGAGCGTGGCTACCAGCTATTTCGCGAGATCAAGAGAATCATGGATCCGAAGGGTATTTTCAATCCTGGACGAAAGCTGGACGTTGATTGGGAGTGGGCAATGCAGCATTTGCGTACCGACTAAAATTCTGCTATAATCTTTTCACGGACTGCGGGTCTGCTTCGTGCGGTCCCTTTTTGTTCTCATGGCTCAAGAAATACGAAACATCGCAATCATCGCTCACGTCGACCACGGCAAAACAACGCTCGTGGACTTTTTATTGAAGCAATCTGGAACATTTCGCGAGACCTCACACGAGATGGGTGAGGATCTCATTATGGACTCCAATGATCAGGAGCGAGAGCGTGGCATCACCATTCTCGCAAAGAACACCGCCGTCCAGTACAGCGGCTACAAGATCAATATCGTCGATACGCCTGGACATGCTGATTTTGGTGGTGAAGTTGAGCGTACTTTGAACATGGCAGACGGTGCTATCTTGTTGGTTGACGCGCAAGAGGGGCCAATGCCGCAGACAAAATTTGTGCTCAAGAAAGCGCTTGACCTCGGTCTGCGCGTGATCGTTGTGGTTAACAAGATAGACAAGCCTGGCGCGCAGATTCAGCGTACCATCGATGAGACAACAAATCTCTTCCTGCAGTTAGCTGTCGAAGAGCATCATTTGGATTTTCCTATCATGTACGCAATCGGGCGACAAGGGAAAGCATGGGATCATATACCTACGGCAGAGGAGATGGCAGCCGATGGCGATCTGCGCCCACTATTTGATAAGGTAGTTTCTTTTATTCCTGCGCCGAGTGTGGATATCGCAGGCTCAATGCAGCTGTTGGTGGCCGCACTAGACCGTGATGATTTTCAGGGACGGTATGCTATTGGCAAGTTAGTCCGTGGCATTGCGACGCCAGGCGAGGCGGTGACAATCGTGCATCCTGACGGTAAACGCGTGAATTCAAAAGTCGACAAGGTGTTTGTCTACGCGGGTTTGAAGCGTGTTGAGGTGCAACGTGCGGAAGCCGGCGATATTATTGCCGTTACCGGCGCTACAGAGTCGCACATAGGCGATACGATTGCTGACACCGCCAATCCTGAGGCACTGCCAACGATTCGAGTTGAAGCTCCAACACTGCGTATCACCATCGGACCGAACACGAGCCCGTTTGTGGGTCGCGAAGGAACATTACTCACTGGACGCCAAATTGGTGAACGTCTCGAGCGCGAGCTTGAAACAAACATCGGTTTTCGATTAGAACCCACTGGCGATGGGCGGTACTCGCTTGCGGGACGTGGCGAGCTTCATTTGTCCGTCTTTATTGAGACGCTGCGCCGCGAAGGGTTTGAGATGGAAATATCAAAGCCTGAGGTTATTTTGCGCGACAACAACGGTCAGAAAGAAGAGCCATTAGAAGAGGTCACTGTTGATGTGCCCGAGGAGTATGTCGGTGCCGTAACGACTGAATTTGGGAAGCGAAAGGCTC
This sequence comes from Minisyncoccota bacterium, assembly GCA_017992005.1. Taxonomy (GTDB): domain Bacteria; phylum Patescibacteriota; class Minisyncoccia; order 2-02-FULL-40-12; family GWA2-44-9; genus JAGOPO01. Next base: position 93 of record JAGOPO010000019.1, on the reverse strand, counting down.
AGATGGTTGATTTGATCAATCACGGCAACGGCTATAGTCGCCTCGTCTGGCACATGCCGACGCGCGCATTCCTCGGTTTACGCAGTATTTTGA
>JAGOPO010000034.1 GCA_017992005.1 Minisyncoccota bacterium | reverse complement strand
CTCAACACTTCAGCGGCTGATTTCATCTTCTCTTTATCGTTTGCTTGAAGCGCAGTTTTTGCTTCGGTTATTTTTGCTTCGAGATCCTTTACATCATCCTCTTTGAGCTTGGCCTTGTTATCGGCAATCATTTTCTCCGTGGTCCACACGAGTGTCTCGGTTGCATTGCGCACCTCGGCAACTTCTTTCTTTTGGGCGTCTTCCGCTGCGTGCTCTGCAGCTTCGCGGATCATGCGCTCTTTATCTTCCTTTGAAAGGCCGGATGATCCTTCAATGCGAATGGAGTGCTCCTTGCTGGTGCCTTTATCGCGTGCCTTCACGTGCAAGATACCATTGGCATCGATATCGAAACTCACTTCAATCTGCGGGACACCACGTGGTGCTGGCGGTATGCCATCGAGGTTGAATTCTCCAAGTAACTTGTTGTCAGCAAACATAGGACGCTCACCCTGCGCGATACGAATCGTCACTGAGGGTTGGTTGTCAGCAGCGGTGCTGAATGTTTGTGTCTTGCTTGTTGGAACGGTCGTATTCTTTTCAATCATTGCTGTCGCCACATTTCCCATGGTCTCGATGGACAACGATAACGGCGTAACATCCAGAAGCAATACATCGTGTACATCGCCTTGCATGATAGCTCCCTGGAGCGCAGCGCCCATGGCAACGACTTCATCGGGGTTAATATCGCGATGAGGCTCTTTTCCAAACACTGCCTTCACCGCGTCGATGATTGCAGGCATGCGGGTCTGCCCACCAACCATGACAACCTCGTTGATATCGCTAAATTTCAATCCCGCATCAGCAACGGCTTTCTTGGTCAGCTCAATGGAGCGATCAATCAACTCCTTCGTGAGTGATTCAAGCTGCGAGCGCGTGAAAGTCATTCCGAAGTGCTTGGGACCTGAGGCGTCGGCGGTCAAGAATGGAATATTGATTTCAGTTTGCGTTGTGGTGGAGAGTTCGTGCTTGGCTTTTTCTGCTGCGTCCTTCAAGCGCTGGAGCGCAAGCTGATCTTTCGAGATATCGACGCCCTGTGATTTTTTGAATTCGGAAACCAAGAAGTCAATAATGCGCTGGTCGATATCATCTCCACCTAAGTGCGTATCTCCTCCCGTCGCCTTCACCTCTATCGTATCGGCGGAGACTTCCAGGACCGAGATATCAAACGTTCCACCGCCAAAATCATACACAACAATTTTTTCGTCTTTCTTCTTGTTGAATCCGTACGCGAGCGCGGCGGCAGTTGGTTCGTTGATAACACGCTTCACCGATAGCCCCGCGATTTCACCAGCGTCTTTTGTTGCCTGACGCTGCGAATCATCGAAGTACGCTGGTACCGTAATAATTGCCTCAGTAATTTTTGACCCAAGCTTTGCCTCTGCGTCTGCTTTGAGCTTCGAAAGCACCATTGCGGAAATCTCCGCAGGCTTATACCACTTGTCCCCCATTTTCACCTCGACGGAATCACCGGCACCCTTTCGTATTTCGTAGGGAAGTAACTTGAGATCGCGCTGAACCTCGTCATCCTGCCACCTGCGACCAATGAGACGCTTTACGGAATAGAGCGTGTTCGTTGGGTTGGTAACCGCCTGTCGCTTTGCGGTCACGCCAACATAGCGATCCCCGGTCTTACCGGTGGCGATTACTGACGGAGTCGTGCGCATGCCCTCGATATTTTCGAGAATGCGCGGCTGTCCGCCCTCCACAACTGCCATTGCTGAATTCGTTGTTCCTAAATCGATTCCTAGTATGTTGCTCATATGTTGTTGAATGTTATTCGTTCCTCGGCGCTGGTGGCGAACTTGTCGACACCAGGGGCCGAGGCACCAATGATTACTTTACCTCTACTTCAATTGTCTTCGGTTTCGCTGATTCGGCTTTCGGCATAGTGATTTTCAAAACGCCATGCTCAAATGAAGCCTTGGTGGCGCTCTCGTCGACGGTTACTGGCAATGACAGCATGCGCGAGAAGTGACCCCGATAGATCTCGCGACGGAAGTACTCCTTGCCCTTCTCTTCCTGCTGCTCAGCTGTGCCCCCTTCGACTTTCAGGACACCATCTTCGACGGTAACCTTTAAATCTTTCGGCGCGATCTTTGGTACCTGCATTTCAACGACGAGATCGTGTTCTGTCTGATACACATCCATTGATGGCTCAATGGAGCGACGCACCGCCGGGACGAATCCGAAGAAATCATCTTCCATAAGCTTTCCGAAGTCACGGAATGGATCGTATTTGATTATCGGCATGTTTGATACAAGATCGCTCGTATCTCGCTGTTTCCCCGTGGGCAACAGTAAGAATCGATGGATCAATGCTACGTTAATTTGATGTAAATAATATGACGCGAGCTGGTCGAATCACTCGATCATGAAGCATGTAGCCCGCCCGCAGTTCTGATTGCACGGTGTCCGGCTCTCCACCTGGTACTTGCGAAATCGCCTCCATTGTCGCTGGGTCAAAGAGTTTGCCCACACAATCAATGCGAACCACACCGTACTCCTTCATTGTTTCGTGAAACTGCTCATCAATCTTTTCAAGACCATGGAACCATTCGGATTCCTGGCGCACGGCTTCAGTGGCATGCGCCATGGCATGATCCATCAAATCGATAACATCAACCATCTTGAGCACCACGCGCTGAATACCAAACTTACTCATTTCAATAAGCTGCTGATCCATCGCTTTTCGATAATTCTCAAAGTCCGCCGCAAGACGATAGTATTGCTCCTTGGGCATCGTGTCGGATTGCTGAGCAGATGGCTCCGCTGGTGATTGTGGTAGTTCGTCGCTCATGAAGTTCGTGATAATTGATTTGCTACTTGGGCTACATACATCATCAGTCCAATGTTCTTTCGGTAATCCATACGCATCGGTCCAACTAACGTGAGCGTCCCTTCTGCGCCGCGCGGGAGTCGATAGCGACTCACGATCATCGTTTCGTCCTTGATTCGTTCGTCATCGTTTTCGGTTCCGATGAATATCTTCACATCATGCGTGTCCCCACGATCCCACATATCACGATGCAAATGCTCCACCATCTGATCAAATTGATCGAAAAACTCTGTGAGACCCAAGATTCGGTCGTATTCCCGAAATTCCGGAGCACTCATGAGCTGGGAAAGGCCAATTTTGAATGAATCCGGACTTTTGCTTACGTTTGCCATAACGAGCGCCCCTGACAAATGTCCAACCATACGAGCTAACACCTTATTGAGCTCCTCCGGATCGCGCGTGTCGCTATCCGCAAGCGCTTGGTCGATGCGAAGCCGATGCGCAGTACGGATGACAACCCCTTCACTTGCAAGCAAGTTGTTCACGTAGAGACGATATGCGCTCGCCGTAGGAATGCGGCCGCCTGACGTGTGGAGCTGCTCGAGATATCCCATATCTTCTAGATCACACATTTCGTTGCGTATGGTCGCTGATCGCACTTCAAAGGTACCGCTGGCGGCAATGGTTTTACTCGATACTGGCTCTGCGGTCTCGATAAATTCTTCAATGACCTTTGCAACGAGCTGGAGCTGTCGCGGGGTCAGCAGTCGTGTCATGACAGTGCTAGTCTATCAAAATTGGCACTCGTGCGTCAAGAGTGCCAATTGTCCACAGGCGTCCACCTGCGAGTTGACTTTTCGCTTATTTCATGATATTATTAATCATCTTTTACAAGGAGGTGCCCATGGAAACCGATCCGCTTGTTGCGGAGTTCACGCGATCGATGGTCGCATACGCAAGCGCCCAGCTGAAGGATCTGCCAGCGGAGCTAATCGCTCTGCGCAGACGACACCGCCAGTGGTTGCGCCATCCCGTCCCATTCACGCTACAACGCGGTGATGGCCGCGATGAGCTTCTCACGATGATGAAGACGAAGTTCGAAATGGCCTTCATCGCTGATGGACTCGCTGGCCCGGAGATCCACTTTCTCTGATCAGACCAGCCTGAACGCTCCCGAATCAACGGGGGCGTTTTTATTTGCGCATGGTATACTTGTACGCATCATGTCACTCACGCGACGCATCTCTGATCTCTGGAAAAAACTTGGCCCGGGACTCATTACCGGCACTGCAGATGATGACCCGTC
>JAGOPO010000033.1 GCA_017992005.1 Minisyncoccota bacterium | reverse complement strand
CCTGTGCTACTATCGTGCAATCAACCTGGGAAGGTGGCTGAGTGGCTGAAAGCAGCGGTTTACTAAACCGCTGCTTTCAGCCACTCAGCCACCTTCCCAGGTTGATTGCACGATAGTAGCACAGGATTGCTATCTCGGCAGCACCTCTTTCCACCCAGGGATACGCTGCTGAACGGGGACCGACTTCGTAGTGGTGCATGAGTATCCATCGGCGTCGGTAGCGGTGAGCTGAACGCTGTAGGTTGATGCTGCAGAAAATGCATGTGTTGGTGATTGTGAATTTGATGTACCGCTATTGTCACCGAAATTCCACGACCATGTCTGGCATGAAGGGGAGCAGGTCGATGTATTGGTGAAGGTGGTTGTGGCGCCAATCTCTGGTTTTGAAGGTGCGAATGTGAAGTCCGCTGTAGGGTATACGTGATTAGGTGTTGTCCACGCTGCGCTCGATGCCCATGCAGACTCTACACCACTGCTGTTGACTGCCTTCACGCGTGCATAGTAGGTCGTGTTGTAGCTTAGGCCCGTTTGCGTGTAGTTCGTTGAGCTTCCGATACCCGAGTAAGAAAAATCGTAATCAGCAAATAAGGGGTCTCGTCCAATCTGAACAGTATAGGACGCCTGGGCTTTCGCTAGGGGATCACTATATGACCATGAGATGGAGCGTTGGTCGCTATGGGAGCAATAATCTTGAACTCCTGCTTGAACGCTGGAAACAACCGGATTCGTAGCCGTCACCGTTATCGCCACATTGGGTGTTGTATTACCAAACCACTCGATCAGCTCTTGCACCATGCGCCATTGAAAGTTGTAGGTTCCAGGAGTGCTGGGTGCGGTGATGGTGAAGGAGAATGTTGTGGTGCTCCCAGGGCTTATTGATGATCCAACGGGAACACGAAGAAGGCCCCATGTTGTGTTATCTGCAGGGTTTTGCGAGCCAAGCTTGTAGTTGGTACCAGCGGTCCATGTCGTGGTGCCATTGTTGGTTATGGTGACGGTGGCGGTCGCTGTTTGTCCAGCGACTATGGTTGTTGGTACTGATTGCGACACGTACAGCGCGTTGTTTGCGGGGAGCGCATAGACGATGGATTTGTAGTATGCCCAACCGGATTGATTTCCCAATGAATCATACGCGTTAACATAGACGCGATACGTCTTGCCGACGATCAAGTCCGCCGCCCCGGGAGTATTGGTGGATGTCCATGATGGATTTTGCGACGGCGTAAACGATGCCGTCGTGTATCCACCACCGGTGCATGCTGCTTGCCACGATGAGCCGTTCCAATCGCGATTGGATGAGCTGCAATCCGTGCTCGAATTCCACTCGCGAATGACAATCAAGATATTCGTGATTGTTCCAGCAGGCGCGGATGCGGAACCAGTGAGAGTGCCATTTGATGACGCTCCCATCGAGGTGAGTCGAGTGTATCCCGACGCAGTATCGAAATTCGTCAAGAATGCGGTGGGCAGTGCCGAGAAGACGCACGTGACGGTGAACGTTTTATCGGGTGCGCCCGAATCGATGGCTTTTGACCATGCATCGGGGGAACAGGTGTAGTTGGTTGGATTCGTGATCGAGATGGTGTAGGTGGCAAATGCGAGATTCGAGTAGAGACCCGTGGTGCCAGATCCACTGCCTGCCCCCGCGATGGACCAGGAGACATTAGCGTTGTTGGTCGACACTGCAATCGACCCTACGGTAGGCCCGGAGCAGGAGCCATTATCGGCATTGGAGCATGACGAAGATAATGTCCCTGCGTTTGAGCAGGTATCAGTTGTGCAGGTGTTGTTGTCGCTGCAGTCTGCATTCGAGGAGCACGTTACCGTGCCACAGGGGCCGCAGTCTTGACTACAACTTCCACACGTCTCGCTGTTGTTGCAGGCGTTGTCGCCGCAGTATTCGGGAGTCGGGGTCGGGGTGGATTCTGGAGGAAAGCAAGTCGGAACTACTTCATCACCGCAATAATTCGGTGAATCCAAGATTCCATCACCATCGCAATATAAAACGGCTATCTGTTCGCAATATCCTCCATCGGCGCATTCCGCTGACTTTAGGATATAATTTTCCGGACAATAACCAGTGCCTTCATTTTGTGAGCAGGTTGGACGAGCTGAATAACAATTTACTTGCACCGCGTACGTTGTTTCACTCATGCCAATAAGCACGAGTAAAGTTAGAACAAATAAAAATGAGCGAAAGTTATTGCGCATGTTTTTCTTTCACAATCAGAGCAAATCGGTCAGCACCTACAAGCGCTCGCACTTGATAGTCTCCATTTTGAAAATCACGGAGCGCTAACTCTGTGTTGTATGAACTATAATCCGTCTTCCAATTCAATCCAGCGACGTGCACGCCGTATTGCAGAGATAGGATGCCTACTTTTTCTGGTGGCATTGTACCCGACATGAGATAGCCGCGAGACGTATCAGAAAAAATAATTGATCGCACAACGAGGGATGTGTGTTGCGCTGGCGCAAGCGAGACAAACTCGCTTGGAGTGACGCTGCTCCTTGCTTTGTGCGCGGATGCAATCTCTGGGAAAAAGAGCGGAGCACGGGCGTAGAGTGATGTATTGCCAGAGATGGAGTTTTGAACAAATGCCCAATCGGAATTTTGCTTAGATGAAATCCATGCGAAAAAAAATATGATCAAGCAACACGATGCTACGAGAGTGGAGAGGCGCATGCATAAAGTATACAAAAAAAACGACCGCACAGCGAGTGTGCGGTCGGTGGCGGCGCGGCGGGCTACGAATCTGGAGTGAACCAGACATCGATCGTTCCGCTCACGGAGCCTGCGATGGGTCTCGTCCACCAGTAGACGCGTTCTTGCGCTGCTAGATGGACCGTGACCTCTTTTGGCATGGAGCCGCTCACGTCGTGCGCCAGAACAAGTGCGCAAGTAGCGACATTGTTTTGACATGTAATCGCATCGGACCCACTACGGATGATAGCCAAATAGATCTGTCCATCCGGTGGAGCCGGGCTCCACTTTGCGACGAATCGATAAGTCCCGGCTGTCGCGTTGAATGGACTGACGGCTGCTGTGCCGATGGTGCCGACAGAGACCGAGAACGGTTCGGTCTTCTGCAGCTGCGGTTGAGGGCTCTGCACAGGTGTCGGGGTCGGCGAGGGGCCGACGGTGCCGCCGCCCCCGCATCCGACGAGAAGTCCCACGACGCTCACCACGAACAGCATCGTGATGATACGGAAGATGTCTTTGGGCATGGCGCCCTCCTTTTCTTGATGGTTGTGAACGAACCAGTACTATAAGTATAGCACTAAAATAAGGAAAAGTCAATAATCCTTGTTTTTATGTGCTTTTACGGGAGAATTTGAACTTTCAGAGGAGCAACCGCTTTGAGAGACGCTTCGGGGATTTGCACCGATACTTGTGTGCCAATCGCGATATCAGCGAGCGCAGCAGAGGATTCAGTGATGATAATGGATACACTCGATGAGGTGTCTTTGAAGAGCTTGAAGTATTTTGTGGATGACGCTAGTGGAAAGGTGATAGTTTTGGTGGGGGAGCCGTACTGAATCGTCAGCGACGCTTGATCGATGGCGGTAACGGTGCCCGACTGTGAGAAGAGTGCTGGCACTTCGGTCGGTGGTTTCTTGGAGGGGTCGGAGAGCACGGGGTAGTCTGGCTTCCAGATGATACCCTCACCATAGGTGCCGATGAACCAGCCGAGCGCGATGGAAATCGCAATACAAATGAATGCGAGCTTTTTGCTCACGCGTCGGGGCGCGCGAGGTTGTGGCGGTAGTTGCGTGGGGCGATCTATCGGCTGAAATGTTGACGGAGGTTGAGGGGATTCCATGACAAAAGTATACCACTGCTGCTTGCCCGCTACTATATAGTAGTTGACGGAATGATTTGAAAAAGGCTGAAAACGTGGTAGAATGGTCGTCTGGAGACGTGTCAGAGTGGTCTATTGTACCTCTTTGCTAAAGAGGCAGGGGGTAACTCCCCTCGGAGGTTCGAATCCTCCCGTCTCCGCCAAAATTGGAAATCGGAATTGGAAGCCGAAATGGGGTCGGCGCGAAGCGCCGACACAAACGCATTCCCGCCAAAAATTCCCGAATCCAAAAGGTTTTTCCACGCTCCGCGTGGCTCAAAAAGTACGGTTCGAGCTTCAATAATAAAGTTCGAACCGACTTTTTTGAATAAATGAAGTTTCTCTTCATTTATTCCCTCGTTTGCCAATTCTATATTGTATTTCAAAAACTTTTCCGTAAGTTCGAACCGATTATTCGCTTTTTGCTCAAAAGCCGATAATTTCTCTTTGAGAAGCTGTTTTTCGTTCACTAACTTATTTTTCATATCTCGATATTCGTCGAGTGAAAGTGCGTTCTCTAAATATGCGTTCATCAGCTTCTCAA
>JAGOPO010000018.1 GCA_017992005.1 Minisyncoccota bacterium | reverse complement strand
GTGGGTGATCATGACAATTTCGCCCCGGCACATTCCGGATGATACATGTCATGGGTTCGATGGTCAGCACAAGGCGTATTCCGTTTTTCAACGCGTGACCCATTCCCAGCGAAATAGAGAGCTCCTGAAGTTTTACCGGATGATCTTAGATGAAGATCCGTTCTATTGATTCGCGATACCAACCCCGCCTGGCGGGGTTTTCTTACGGGCAAAGAATGAGGTAGACATTGGGAAGTTATATGATATAATAGTGGTTAAGGAGTTTGGCAATGGAACAGGAAGAGAAAATCGATGAGAAGCAGCCGAGCAGTGTTACGACACTGCATCGACGAAAGTCCCTAGAGCAACGGGCACCCATATCCTATCGAAATCGCCGACGACCACCCTTGTTTGAGGCGATGCAGCTTGAAAACACGGAGCCAATCACTTCTCGCGACGTCAACGATGATACGCTCGCGCGCCTGGAGCGGAAGGGGTTCTTCTCGCCTCGGCCCTGGCCGTGGCGTATCGGATTCCGGGACAGAGGTCATGGACACGGTGATTACGCCATTATTGATCGCTTTGGTGATCCTGTGGCAGAAAACATCAGCCTGGCCGATATCAAAATCATTTTGAAGGCGATGCGATCGTTGAAGAGGCGAAAACACTGCAAGAGCTGATCATTGATCGTGTGTGCGGGCGCGCAACCACTCGTGAGAGTGGTTTTTTCTTGGGCGAAGTGAGAGTATATAGCATACTCAAGTGTTCGCATGCGTACATCCCGAAGACAATTTGTAGTTCGGTTTCTACTGTCGGGTTTTGTGTTTTTGTTCGTTTCAACTACCCTCTTGGGCACGACGGGCCCTCGCGGATTTCCGCAGCCTCCAGATTCGATATTGAGAACGGGTAGTGATTCGCCAGTCGCATGGAAGCGAGTGCTATCGTCGATTACATTTCCAATCAAGATAGTATTACTGGGACCAGTGATACCGTACATCAATTTTCTCGACGTAGATCCACCTCCACCCTTTATTGGGCTTGGCATCGTCATCTACTGGACGTTGTTGGCAACGGGGATCTATAGCGTGATAGCCCGTATGCTATACTTGAAGAAGTAGCAATCACTAACTACCACTATGGCCAAAGGACATCAGTCGCAGAAGCGCGAGACGCGCAAACCTAAGAAGATCAAAAAGTAGCACCTGGCTCCCGAAAGGGAGCCAGTCCGTATATTGTGTACTATGAAATTATTTACATTCTTCAGGCGGCGTCGCGCGAGGCGACCTGCGACGGGTGTGCGTTCGTATCGCGAGCGAAAAGAGGAAGCACGAGCGTTGGTGCATGCTCGTCTTTTATACTGGACAACGGTATTTCCGTTTGAATATGGACAGGTTCGCATTAAGAATCAACGACGTGCCTGGGGGAGTTGCAGCTCGAAGAAGAACCTCAATTTCAATTGGAGGCTAGTGGCTCTTCCTGCAGAGCTAGCTGATTACATCATCGTTCATGAGCTTTGCCATACGATTCATTTGAATCATTCGGCGGCATTCTGGAATTTATTGAAATCCTATCTGCCTAATGGAGCACTACTGAGGATGCACCTTCGACGAATTGCAATCAACGACGTAATGTAGCTCTCTGCATTACGCAGGATGCTATTTCGCGCTTTCGTTAGTTTCGAATAAAAACCCCACGCGATGTGCGTGGGGTGTACGTTAGCCGTGGTACTGTCCGCGCCGTTCGGACGCCCTTGTGTAGTCGCAATTCGACATGCAATTTCCGTATTCCGAAACTGAATGACAAACGCTATGGCAATCGCACTCGCGCTCGTACTCGCTGCAGCTCCCGAGATGCTGTTTTTCGTTCTTGAGCACGAGTGTGCTTAAGATTCCAGGAAGCGAGTGGTGTTCCGGCGTGGGAGTGGTGGGGATTCTGTCATTGGGTCGCATAGCGACCTCCTTTCTTTTGGACTTGGAAACGAACCGTATGTTCAGGGTACATACAATATAATTAGCTGTCAATGTCAAGAAAAACCCCACACAAATGTGCGGGGTGGGTGTTAACCATGGTACTGGCCGCCGCGATCCTCTGGCGTTTTATTGCACTCGCACTGTGAGAGGCAGTTGCCAGAGGGGTCCGACGAACAAACGCCTTCGCAGTAGCAGTCAGGTTGGCACCTGCATTCGTACTCTTCGCATTTGCCCATGTGCTTCTTCTCCAGCTGGAGAATGAGGGTGTCCAGAATACCGGGCATGACCTCGGGCCCTAAGGCGGTAATGTTCTGTATTCGGTCTTCGGGTCTCATAACGACTCCTTTATGCGCTTACGATTGATCGCAGTAAAGCCTGCTGCTCACGATTGATAACAAAACGATGGATGTTCCAGTGGGTGCCTTTGTACGGTTTTGTATCTCGGTACACACTCTCCAGCGTTGCGCCAGCTGCATTCGCCCAATCAACAAGTGCACTGACCGATGCGGTATTCGCTCCATGGACGAGAATAGTAACGTTAGTGAACGATGCATGCTCGAAACCTCGTTGGATGCATGCGGCGGAGAGTCGTCGACCGAGTGATGCTCGACGAGCATTCGGAACGATGTACGTATTCAGGAATGCCTTTCCTTGTGTTCGTGAGGACGGGAGAAGCCACGCGGCTCCGAGTGGCTTGTCGTGCGCATCCGCAGCAATAACCCAGTGGTCTCCCGTGCGGTCCATATCTCGTGAGAGACGCGCAGAAATCGCTTCGACGTTTATAGCTTCAGCGCCTTCCATGATGAAGGACTGAAAAAGCTCATCGTGTGCCCAGGATAGGATTTCCGGCCTATCATCCGCGCGGAGCGGGCGATAGGTGACTTCAGGTTGTAATGTGCTCATGGAAAAACCTCAGTCGCTATTATGCCACAAAATACATAAAATACAATAATAGACTACAATGAAAAATCCCCCTCGCCTTGCGGGAGGGGGTGTGCATTACTCTTTCGACTTCGTTGAGTCTCGATTGAGGCGCGCGATCAACTGGGCGGCACCGATGGTGCGGTTCGTTTCGCATCGCGGACTGTGCTCAAGAAACGTACGACCTGACTTGTCCATCGATTTAGCAGGGCAGTCGCCAGCGCAGGAGTACTTCAGAAAGCAATCCGCGCAATACGGGACTGCGTGCACAGTGCGTTGTCTTAGAGTGGCGAGACGTGATGCATCGATCTTGAACGACCGCGTCGAATGGTCGAATTTGCCGATGAAGAAAGTATCCGTGCGAGGATCAGACGGATCGCTAACTTCAAAGCAGGATGTGACATCACCCTTGGCGGTCACGCAAAAGCCCCCGTTGGCAGCGCCGCAGAACGTTTCTCGCATCTTTCCATCGAAACCACCGGAGTAGAACAGATCGATTCCGAATTGCTGAGCGTAGAGATACGCGTCAACGTAAGCGGCGGCGAACTGCTGCGCATTGGGTGCTTCAAGCTTGTTTGTTGCGCAACGTCCACATTCGAAGAGGGGTTCGATGTGGAAGCTTTTCAATGAGGTCAGCGTTCGGAAGTAGTCCACGAGCTCGCGCATGCGATGAACGCTCAGTGAAGTAACCGTGGCGCGAATGCCGTAGGGAAACTTTCGTGACTCGAGGTATCGAATCGTTTTCTCGGTGTGTTCACTCGATCCCAAGCCGTTGGCGAGCGGGCGCTGAGCATCCTGAATATCGGGCGGACCATCAAGCGAGATGTTGATGTGGTGCAGATTCGTCACTGCCCATTCACGCTGCTGATCCGAAAGAACGCCATTTGTACCAACGCTGAAACGCGCGCTGATACCCGTGCCATCCAGGGCTGCCTTGGCATAGGCGACAGCGTCTTTCATGATCACGTACGCCTGGCCGAAAAACGATTCGCCACTTCCGTGGAAACTGATGCTGATCGTGTTTCTACGAAGCTTTGTTGCGTTTTTGATGAGCTCGTCGATCGTGTGACGTGCGACACTGCGCGTCATATAATCGTGACGCATTCCAGCTTCTGCGAAGCAGTAGACACATCGTAGATTGCAGTCGTTGGTGGGGAAGATAGTCGCCGACGTCGGCGCATAGTCGATGACGGCTCCACCGTCACGTGCGACGGTGGGCGTAGCCTCTGGGTCGAGCATGAGAATGCCAGACTGTATGAGAGTATCCTCCTCAACCCCTGCAGGGAACTCGCCATTTTCGGCGCAGATCCTGAGATCTGCAATCGTTCTCGCGGTAACTCGATGGATGGCGCCCTTGAGCGGGGCGAAGAGAATGTAGTTCTCGCCATCAGGAATGACGAACAGCTCTTTTGTAATGTACATACCTCTCCTTTGAAAACACAAACAGTATTATAATACAAGATATATTGATAATGTCAATATATGCGAGATATGCACCGACCTCTCTGCGGGACGATGATACAATTGTAGTAGGAGATCGGATGAAGATTCGAGTTAGTTCGGAGTGGAGTGTTGAGGAACGTAGGGGTGTGATTCGAGCTATTCAGTCTCACTGCGATGAGTTGATGAGGGAGAGCGGTAAGCGCATTGATGATAGTCCTGAGGCGAGCGAGCGACACGACGTGATATCGGCAGAGATCTATGCGCTTTGTGAGTTGATGGAGTTTGTGGAACATGAAAGCGCGGAGATTCTTGAGCGCTTTCGATACCGCGTTGAGGCGTATGTAGTTGATCCTTCACAATGAGCACCCAAGAGATGGGTGCTTTTTTATCATGAACGTTCTATGGTACAGTAGTTTCATCGGATCGCTTCCATCACTCTTGCAATGAATGAAGAAGAATTAAAGAAAAAGCTCACTGAGGAGCAGTATGCAGTTTTGCGCCAAGGGGCAACGGAGGCGCCATTTTCTGGTGGCAGTATTCACCCCGATACTGATGGGGCGTATCGTTGCGCTGCGTGTGGAAGTGCCTTATTTAACGCCGATGCAAAATTTGAATCCGGCACTGGTTGGCCAAGCTTTGACGATGCAATCCCTGGAGCCATTCTTGAGAGGCAGGACACTACGCACGGCATGATTCGCACCGAGATCGTGTGCACGCAATGCCAATCGCATCTCGGGCATCTGTTCACGGATGGCCCCACAAAAACCGGTAAGCGTTACTGCACAAATTCCGTGTGCTTTGCGGGTTCAGTATCTACTCATGAATAAATCCATCGTGCTCGCTGGTGGCTGTTTTTGGGGTCTTCAGGAGCTGATACGTTCTCAACCAGGTGTCGTTTCATCTGACGTTGGCTATACAGGGGGTAGCAACGAGAATCCGACGTATGAAAATCATCCGGGACATGCCGAAGCAGTGCGCATCACCTATGATCCAGCAGCGACTTCCTATCGGGCACTGTTGGACTTCTTTTTCCGCGTTCACAATCCGACGACACGCAACCAACAGGGAAATGATGTTGGAACATCATATCGATCAGCGATATTTTATGGTAACGATGATGAGCGAAAAGAAGCTGAGGACTTTATTGCTCTCGTGAACACCTCACATCGTTGGAAAGATCCCGTCGTGACAACATTGGAACCGCTGACGATATTTTATCCAGCGGAATCATATCATCAAGACTATCTCCAGAAGAATCCCAATGGATACACCTGTCATGCTGTCTATTTTGACTCGTATCTATCGTAATACACTACATGAAAATGAATTATAAAATTATTGGCGCGCTAGTTGTAATCGGAGGTTTGGTGCTCATCGCGAGATATGAATTGAGAGATACTATGCACCAAGTCGCTGACTACAAAAACGCGTCATATGCCATCGAGGGGAGATCGGTGACGCTTGCCAGTGGCATTGCCACCATACAGGAACAGGAGGGGGGATCGGTTTCAGAAGTGCGATACTTTGGAAATGAGGTGGTTGCTGATTTTAACGAGGACTCCTATTCTGATGTCGCATTTATTCTGACTCAGTCAGGCAGTGGTAGCGGGACATTTTATTATCTTGTCGTTGCACTGGGAGATGAGAAGGGGTACCGCGGTACAAATGCAATGTTACTTGGAGACCGTATCGCTCCTCAGACGACGGAGTTCCGTGATGGTGTGATTGTGGTGAATTTTGCTGACCGTGGCGTAGGAGAGCCCATGACAGCGCGACCGTCGATTGGAGTTACGCGACGTTTCAGTATCCAGTCATCAATGCTCGTCTCCGCCCAGTAACGAAAAACACCCAGTACGGGTGCTTCTCGTTATCGTCTCCACCGTCCTTGAAACTACTCGTGCTCTGGGAGTGCTCCGTAGTCCGCTTCAAACTTTGTATTCCACTCTACCATCTGTGGATCATCTTTTGGCATTGATTGTACTTGTGCCGCCATCTCTGGGTGGGCTGCTGCGAGGTGCTCCATACCCTTGCTAAGCATTTCCTCTTTACTCGTTGCGGCGATAGCTTCGTCGCACATTCCGCCCATCTCTTTGCATGTCATTGTTTTCATGAAATTTTCGATTAGAAATACCGACCCACTATACCATGAGGTCTAACATGGCGGTTATTGACATAACTATATCTTGTGATAATATAGTTTCTCACGTCGTTTAAAGGAGACTACCTTGAAAATTGAAGTTTTGAAATTGGGCACGTTGTGCCAAGACATTGCAACCGAGCTGACGGGTACCCTTACGCACTGGGTGATCAACCTCGAGATGGCCGTGTTCTACATATTTCAGCCATGCGGCCTCAACGAAAGGGGCCTTCCCATCGCGCCCGTTTTGCTTGAAAGGGCGAGGCTGAAGGTGAAGAAAGCCGACCTCGAAGAGGTTGAAGTTCCATTTGAGATTCTTGGTTCAATCGTGACCGACACCGCCAGTGGCTACACCGGTATGGCGACCGACTTCATACGCCACAGGAATGGATGCTTCCATGTAAGCATCCAGCCCGCTGGTGTGATCGAGTCGACGAATACGCCAATCGAAAAACTCGATTTCGATCTTCGGCAATGCAAGGGCAAGAGGATCATCAAGCAGTCTCCCGAAGTTCTCAAGAGGAGCATAGAGAGCAATCCGTCGCCGACGCGAGGCGTCGTTCGCAGGGCGATTCCCGCCAGTCTCTCTCGTCGGTAGTCAGCGAATTCGTACTCCCCGTCATTGAATGGCGGGGTTTTTGTTTGGCCAATCGTGAAGGTGCTTGCATAATTAGGTAAAATGTGCTATAATAGTACGGTCAATTTCGACATTTAGGAGGCTGAATGGAACAACTTCTGGCGCTGGCTATCGCCCTGATCATTATGGGCTACGGATTTGCCTATATGTTCGGTGGTGAGAAGCTCGGTGCGCGGTTTCTCCGGGCGATCGGTCGTGGTATCGGACGGGGCGTCGAAGGGATCGGACGTTGGGCGGCTCGGTTTGCACGCCGGCACCCGCGTGTGGTGGGGGCGATTATCCTCACGATAATCGTTCTCGCAAGCAGGCTCTAGGGCCTGCTTTTTTATAGTGGAATGCATTGACAAAACAAGGAAAATATGCTATAAGGAATATAGCTCGTTTACATGCCACATCTCGTGGCGAAACGAAGGGATGGATACATGATCTACGTTTTGTTGGGATTGCTCATTGGTGTGCTGAGTGCGCTTCCGCTGGCGCTTCGCGGCAAACTGGTGGGGGCGCTTGTTTACGGTTGCTTTAGTGCAGCTGTGACAACGCTCCTCTCGTGGTTCTTTACATGGAGCACGATGGGGCCGCTGGCTGGTGGCTTTGGATTCCTGCTGCTGGTTTTTTGGGCCTATGCTGCTTTTATCGATAAAGGCGAAGATACGTATGACCGGCGCGGAAGACGCGAGCACCAGGCGTCATGGATTTGGCTCTTCCCTGTTATCTATGGAGTAATCTTTGCTGGTACGTTGATCGCAGGATCGGCGATGGTAAAGGCTACCTCGTGGGCGTCAATGATTGGTACCGTTGAGACGCGGGAGTGGACGAAGGATATTCAACCCAAAGACCCTGCGCATATGCGCATGGCGAACAGGGAGAATGCTCTCTACCAAGCGCAGAAGGTTCTCGGTTCGGTAGGTGCTGTCGGCTCGCAGTTCAACATCAGCGAGGACAGCATGACATTGCAGGTGATTAAGAACCACCTGTGGTTCATTGTCCCTCTGGACTACACTTCATTTTCGGTGTGGCTCGAGTCGACCACAGGCGCTCCCGGGTACATTCGCATCGATGGGGAGGATCCGCATGCTCAACCGGAAGTTGTGAAGTTCGAAGAAGGTCAGAGTATGTTGTATACGCCTGGAGCCGCGATGAGCTTCAATCTCGAACGACACCTTCGGTATCATGGCTATCTTGATGCCATCTTGTCAGACTGGACGTTTGAGATTGATGAGATGGGTAAGCCTTGGTGGATCGTCAGCGTTGCCGACCCCACGTTCTGGTGGAGCGTTGTAAAGGTTCGAGGTGTGGTCGCTGTTGACCCGATGACAGGCGCTACGCAGTTTCACGCGCTTGGATCAGCGCCGACATGGATTGATCGTGTGGTCCCGGAGCGCTACGTCGAGCTCTACCTGGATTGGCAGGGCGCATATTCGAGCGGATGGCTCAATAGCTGGTGGGGGCGACTCAATGTCACCACAGCAGAGCGGCCGCGCCTGATCTACGGGGCAAATGGTGAGCCCGAATTCGTAACGGGTATCACTTCAGCTTCCGCGAAGGACAACTCCTTGATCGCGCTCGTGTACACCAACTCACGCACCGGAAAATCGGTTCGGTATGTGATGAAGGGCGGAGCGACGGAGACTGCCGTGCTCGACGCTGTGGATAAGAACTCGCAAGTTCAGTTCAAGCATCAACACGGCGTTGATCCGCAGCTCTACAACATCAACGGAATGCCGGTAGCTGTGGTGCCGCTCTTGAATGAGTCGCATGCGTTCCAGGGAGTTGCCATGGTTCCAATCAACGACGTGCAGACGGTTGCCGTCGGGGCAACGCAGTACGAAGCGCTTCGAGAGCTTGAGTCCAAGCTTTCCGACGGCAGTGGGCGCATGGCCATCACTGAGCGGCGCGACATCAGCGCCGTAAATGGTGTTGTCGATCGGATTGCAAGCGAAGCGATCTCAAGTGGGACGATCTACTACATTCACCTCCGGGGTGTGCCGCATCTGTTCACGGCGAAATCCGGCGAGTCGGCGAAGCTGCCCGTCACGTCGGTGGGCGATCGTGTCCACTTGCAGTATTACGAGTCGGCGCGGGATGTTGTCCCGATCAAGTCCTTTGACAACGTAAGTCTCGTGCTTTCGTCGAGCTCGTTGCAGCAGCGGTTGAGCGCCGAGACGAAGCAGTAGTCCGTAGCCCGTAGAGGAGTCGAGTCATCGACCACCTCTACGGGTTTTTTCTTACAAAAAAGCCCCCCGAGATGGGGGGGGTGCGTATCAATGTCTGATGACCGCGTACTGCGTTACGTGCCAGCCGTAGCGCTGGAACTCGGCGTCGAGATTCTTTTGCTGTGATGCGTCATCGGCGAATGGTGATCGACCAATGACGATTCCTGCTAGCTTGTGGTAGCACTGTTCCGATTCGGGCAGGCCACAAGTGGGTAGCGTTCTCAAGAGGTGATACTGCAGCGTCGCTCTGCGAAGCGGGTCCTCGTGGAGTGACTCCAAGGGAAATGCAGTGAGAATGGCCGGAGCCCAATCCGTTTCTGATGGAACCATGAGCTGAAGCAAGAGCACATCTCGCTGAACATATTCAAACGTCGTTGTTCCGTCGACTGTCCATACAAGCGAGCGATTGAGTTCCACAACCTTCTTGTCACGGACGACAGCCAGCCCTTTTATGCCAAACGATGTGTCCCACAGCAGTAATGACCCGAGGACTCCACCCACGACGAGGGTAAACGAGATAATGGCGATTGCCCGATGCGCGCGTGCTTGGCGTTCGAAGCCGCCACGGCGAATGAGTCCGTCGGCGATTTCTTGCGCTACCGCAATAATGAGCAGTAGCGCCATATACACCATAAGCTGCAATAGAAACATTTTTGACTCCTTTCAAATAGCTGAAGGAATAATAGCACAAATAATGTTGAAGTCAAGTGCAGCGCAAGCATAAATTGACAAAGTCATAATATTTAGTATTATAATGATTGTTCATTTCCATTTCAGGAGGTCGGTGTGACACCAATTGGCATGCCTCTGAGCACGTATACCGGCGATCTCCTTCGAGTGATCCCCGATACAAAACACCCTGACACATCAATAACTCAGTGGGACGAAAAACTTGCACCACACATGGCGCTCCTGGATCGGTGGTACGATCGAGGGTACATCGATTGGACGCGTGAGTACTACAAACTTCCAATCGAGTGCCTCTCGGAGTGTACATTCGATGAGCTTTGCAAGTTGTACTATTCATCGGTGTTGATGCTGGACGAATCCGTAGAGAAGCACTTCAGGGACAAGCCAGAGTTCGAGATTGTACGCAAAATTAAAAGCTCTCTGTGGCGCTGGGGATTTGGTGTCGGAACATGGAATCAAATCGTTGCTGCGTACGATCATATTCGAGCATTCGCGTTCTCCGATGATAGCGATTTCGAGGTGCTACTTGATCACTCGACGTATTACAATGAGTGCGGCAGCGCAAAATACAGCCGCATCTTTTTGGATGGCGTCTTTGCCTTTCTCGTGCACTACCGGCACCAGCACGTACTCACCATTGGTTTCTCCATTCTTGATGGTCGCCGCATCCTCATCCAACAGGTTCAGGCACCGAAGATCAAGGGAAATCGAGCGCTGTTTCGTTTGCCAGTAAATAGAGTTGAGCACACGATCGATCTGTTTGCCCGAAATTTCCCCGGGTACGAGCTGTTCCTCGTTGATGGAGTGTCGTTGGTAGCAAAGAATCTGCGATCGTATCAGGAGGCGCTTCGGCGCGTCGAGCAGAGCTCCATGAGCTCTCTGAAGGAGAACCGTGTGCGAGAGCTTCAGGAGAAGATAGAGCACATTCAGCGCGACGGAAAAAGGATCGGTGCGGCGTATCGAGACATCGGGCGTCATCGTTTCGGACGCAAGGTGGTCACTGCGTGCGGACTCTCGCATCGGAAAGTGATACTGCGTACGTCGTCATAGCTTTCAGCACTCCCCAGTTTCTGGGGAGTTTTTTTTACGCACTTGTCATTTTTTGGGGATACGCGCACACTGAGTATGTTAATCACAAGCTCATGATTGCTACCATTGATGGGGGCATGTATCTGGGTGGCAGTGATAGTTGGCGACGCCAACGTATCTTTTGGCTTGAATTCATTGTTTTCTCTCGATGACCCAGCAGATGCTTACAACGCTTCTCCTGGGTCTTATTGGTGGGGTGATACCCGGGCCAGTGTTGGCGGCTACGTTTACTGAGATACTACAGGGTGGATTCCGTAAAAGTATTCGCATCATTCTCTGGGCGATGATAACGGAAACGTCCGTTGCTCTGTTTACGCTACTTCTCCTTTCATCGCTTGGATTGTCGAGCTCATTTTTCTTTGCGGCATCATTTGTGGGGGCGGGGGTTTTGGTATGGATCGCACGACAGCTGTGGCATATTGCAGCACTCGACGCGGGGCATGCAATTCACTTCAGTGGGTGGCAGGTTGCTGCGATGATTGCAACCAACTCTGCGCTGTGGACGTTTTGGGTTACTGTCTGTGTTCCGAAGGCGATTCTCATGGGTCAATCGGTTGCGTACGGGCAGTTCCTGTTCATTATGCTCTATGAAGTGGCATGGATGTCCACGACAGCATTGATTGCGCTCCTCTTTTCGCGATTCCGAGGACTACTCGCGATCACAAGACTCGTTCCGTTTATGTTCAAAGTGTTTGCATTTATTTTTGTACTGTTCGCGCTCCAAATGCTCTATGCCGCTATTCGATTCTTCGTTGGGTAGCGATGAGGGAGCGAATTGACGAATCTAACAACGAGTGGTAGTTTCGAGCCGCAACGTCGTACATTTCCAAGGAGTTTGCTATGGGTGAAATCGTACTGTCTGGCATTCGGGCAACTGCTCGTTTGCATTTCGGTAACTTTCTTGGTGCAGTTCGAAACTTCGTAGCGTTTCAGCAGCCGGGGAATACATGTCTCTACTTCGTGGCTGATTGGCATACGCTCACCACGCTCGAGAATCCGGACGAACTCCGCAGTAACCTGCTCGAAATTGTGAAAGATTATCTCGCTGCTGGCTTGGATCCTGAGCGGTCGATACTCTATGCGCAATCGAGTGTTCCGGAAATAGCGGAACTGGCGCTCTACTTGAGCATGATTCAGCCGATGGGGAATCTCCAGAACATCCCAACGTTCAAAGAATTGATTCGACAAAATCCCGATAGCGTCAACCTGGGGATGTTGAGCTACCCGGTGCTCATGGCGGCGGACATCCTTGGGCCACAGTCGACGCTTGTTCCCGTCGGGAGCGATCAAATTCCTAACGTTGAGCTGGCTCAGCTACTAGCTCGACGATTCAATGATCGATTTGGCAGCATTTTTACCGTTCCGAAAATGATGACGTCGATGGTAAAGGTGCCCGGGCTAGATGGCGGTAAAATGAGTAAGTCGCATGGCGCTGGTGCGATCGACATCGATTCGCCACTCGACGAGATTCGCGCTCTCTATCTGCAAAAGGCGGTGACCGATCCCAGACGGGTACGATTGTCAGACCCCGGTGACCCGTACAACGGTTGCGTGGCAGTCTATCCGTTGCATGAGATTGTTACCGACGACGAACAGCGTACGAGGACAATCGCAAATCGCTGTTTGGCAGGATCCATCGGTTGTCGCGAGTGTAAGAATCACCTCGTTGACGGCATCGCCAAAATTCTTGAGCCGTTTCAAGAACGTCGTGCGCAATTGCGAAATCAAGACGCATTTGTACGCGATGTGCTCGAGGAAGGGGGCAGGAGAGCACGAGCGCGCATCCGTCCAACCGTTGAGAGGGTGAGGGATGTGATGGGTATCACTCGATACGGGTCTGTCTAGAGTGTCGGGGGCATCGAGAGATGCCCCCTTTTTAATGCAAAACCCCTCAGTGAGAGGGGGTGGCGAGCACGGAGGGACTCGAACCCTCGGTAGGCAGTTTTGGAGACTGCTGTCTTGGCCGCTAGACGACGTGCCCGCATGAACTGAGGCGAGCATACGGGATGACGATAGCAGAGTCAAGTGATGCTATGCGCAGCGAATCCAAATATTTCTGTGTAGTTATGCTGTCCGAAGAGGATAGGATAGAAGTCACGACGGGCGAGGATTGCACCTGATGGCGCCTTTGCGTAGGTCGTGCCCTTCGTGATGAGCTTGTAGTTTTTGATCGTCGGAGCAAGGACGGCTCCCGCCGGTTTGGGAACTGACGAGGTTACCTTAAAGAATTTGATGGGATGTTGAGCGGCGCTAATATTCTTGGGCGCAATCATGCGCTCATGCATGAGTAATCGCATGATGCCTTGAATCACTCGCTTGGCAACCGCAGGATCATTATCTTTGCCATACTCAAATGCTATCCCAATCTTTGCGTTGGAGATTAATGCGCTGTCACCCGTTGCTCGCATCCAGAGGGCATATTTGGGGCTTATGACGTTGATATAGTGTCGAGTTTTCTTGTTGAGCGAGGTTACAATAATGGCATCACGGAGCTCACTCGTTGTGGAATGTATATCAATGACCATATCGTAGGACTCTACAATGGGTTTGAGCGAGTACGCGAGGCGTTGCTCATGATTGCCCTTCTTTTTACCTGGAAATGAACGATTGAGGTCTTGGTCGATGAATCGCACATTTCGCTCATGCGCCTTTTCATTGGCGACGAGCACGGTCAAGGAGCCGCGCAGTATTGTGCATTGTTGCAGCGCATCGGCCACAACGCGTCCAATTTTTTCGTCGCCGTGTGTCCCGATAGCGAGGAGAATATTCATGATTCGTCAGAGTGTAACACGTCGTATATAAAATAAAAGCGAGGCAGGTGCCTCGCTTGTCCGAAGTTACTCGGTGGCGGACTTACAGATGTTGTAGCAGCTCGTCGCCCACGCAAGAATCTCTTCGCGAAGGGGAGTTGCGCCGAACATGCGAAATTCAATCGTCCCGTGTGCTGAGATCCGTATGAGATGCCAGCAATTGCGAGGATTCTCGTAGAAGCCATGTTCCTTGGCATACGATTCGTAGGCGTCCCAGCTGTCGTATGTTGGTGGGATGAGCGCAGGCTTTACGATCTTATAGATTTCAAGCCGTTGACCATGAGAATGATCGCCTGCCGCGCATAACTCCATGACGTGATGGACGGCCGCATTGTACGCCTTGAGGGCGAGCTCATGCGACGCCATGCCGACGTGCACGTGGGTGCCTGCGACCTGGCATGCAGCACGAATGACATCGATGGGCATCGTCGCCGTGATTGCTTGATAGCGCCCGGTGGGATCTGGGTAGATATCCAAAGGCATATCAAAGGGTGCAACCTCGCGATGCTCGACGTGGAATCCCAGTCGACGCTCGTCGTCATACAGACGCTCGTCCATGGCGAGGAGTGTGCGCGGGAGGTCGTTGATGTGTGTGGGAGCGGTGCGAAGCTCGAGCTGACAGGCCGATAGCTCGTATCCGTAGGCGTTATCAGGCGCGAGAAGGTGCGGAATAACGCGAGGACCATCAGCAACAATGGCGCCGTCGTTGACGAAAAAGCTTTCGCGCTCAATGCCTAGATACAGGTGTAGCGCGGGATTGAACCGAAATTTATCTCGGAAAATGTCGCGTGTCATACATGTACTCCGCGTTGTAAATGATCGCTTCGAGCGCACAACAGGGTGCTGTGCGCGCCTGCGATGTAGAGGTACCGTTTTTAACGGATGATGTCAATGAGTCGATCGTTTCATGGCTCGCGTTAGTATTCCTGTTTACTGAAAGACGTCGAGAGCGAGACTATTGACTACTGTATCAATTACATGCTATAATATATCCAGTGTAACCACGAAAGGGGTGCATATGAATGTGGCAGTGATTATGCGAGGACTGCCGGGAACCGGCAAATCCACGATCGCGCGCCTTCTGGCAGGACGAGACGGTGCTGTTCATTCGACGAACGACTACTTCGTGGTCGGTGGTCGGTACCGATTCGATGCGCGCCTCCAAAAGGAATACCACGCTGAGAACTTCCGCGCGTTTGTCGAAAGCTTGAAGCGACGTGTTCCGGTGGTGGTGTGCGACAATACGAACATCCGCTACTGGAACTATCAGCACTACATGGGGGCAGCGCGCAAGGAGGGGTATCAGGTGCATACCATCTGCATGCCGCATATCGACCCCTCAATTGCAGCAGTGAGATCGCCGCACTTTGTCCCTGTGCACCACATCAGCCTCATGCTCAAGGGCTGGGAGGACTAGTGCCGGCCCGCCAGCAATGGCGGGCTTTTTTCTTGAAAGAGGGGAAGGTTGTGGTATGGTGTGGGTGATCTCTAACAAAGATAAGGAGGGTCGGCAGTGTTCTACACAGTCAGCATCGTGTGGCTCGTATGTCTGCTCTTGAGCTATGGTGGGGTGCTTGCGTTCTTTGAACGTGAATATGTCGATCGACAGAATATTTACTTCTATGAGAACCGCATCATCGCAATCATGATCAGTGTATGCGGTCCGCCGGGGTTGCTCTTGGCGTATCTGTGCACACGGCGCTTTCAACACGGGTTCACGTACTGGTAGGGATAGTGAGATGCTCAAATCACTTCAAGAGTTGTTTGTAGCGATTATTGCGCTCAAGCGAAGGCGCAAGGAACATAGAAAAACAAGCGCACTTGCAGGGGCCGTGACACTGGATGAGGACGTCGCGATGGTCCGTTGTACGGGTTGCGGAGCGCGACTTGCGGGAATCTGGGAGGCGGATGTTTCATCGGCGTATTGTCCCGACTGCATGCCATTGAAGACGAGGGGATGGTTGTGAGTCAGAGCTGCTCCGCACGCCATGCGGGGCTTTTCTTTTTAAAATAGTATGGTATAATAATTACTTCACGCACATTTACAAGGAGACTCGCATGAAGAATGCCATTCGCAAGGCAACACCAGAACAGCATACGCTGTTCAAGAGGGTACAGCAGACTCTCCCGTTTGTTTCAGGGGACATCATCTGGGAGCGTATCCTGGGCGGAACTGAAGCGCTCGCTTGTCTGAGCGCTCCGAGATTGTCTTTTCGCGAGTATCAAGAGTTGTGGCATAACGCTCCCGAAGGCTCCTTCCTCGAAGAGCAGATTGCAGCCGAATGGGAGAGCGTGGCGCAGCTCGAAATGCGAACGCGTATCCAGCGTGCTCATCTGAATGGATGCAGCGACGAGGAGCAAGTCGAATTCCTCCGATCATTGTATTTCGATGCTCCTCCTAAGGGTGAGACGAGACGCATGATTGTCAGGCATATCATCTCACTTTTGTCGACCCAACTCGCCGTCTAAGCGTTCTGCGAACCGGCCATGCAGTACCCCCGCACACACGTGCGGGGTTTTTGTTGCATACAAATGGATGTATACTCAAAACACTATGCAAAACTATCTCATCATTCTCGGTGCGCTCCTGCTGATTGACTTGCCGTGGATCGGACTCGTTGCTTCCTCGTTCTATAAGAAGCATCTTGGGTATATCATGGGATCTCAGTTTGCGGCGACTCCTGCGGTGATTTTTTATGCACTCTACGCATATGGTGTTCTCTACTTTGCTGTGCAGCCTGCGCTCGCAGCGGGCTCATGGAGCGTTGCGGCAGGGCGAGGCGCGCTCTTGGGTCTTATAGCATATGGTACATATGATCTCACCAACCACGCCACGATTGCGCGCTGGCCCGCGGTGGTCACGGTCGTTGATATGGGGTGGGGACTTGTGGTGACGGCGCTGGTGAGCACGATTGCGTATCTTATCGCAAGTCGATAGGATGGAATCGATGATTACCGGAGTCTTTTTTGGCATGATAATCGCGCAGTCGATTGCGTACCTTTGGTTTCAATCCAAGGGTGGCGTTGTTGCACACAGAGAGTACATGGTTGCGCACGCTATGTTTATGGTCGGGCAGCTTGCGCAAGTGGGTGATAGCGTTCGCAATGGTGCTTGGGCGAGC
>JAGOPO010000032.1 GCA_017992005.1 Minisyncoccota bacterium | reverse complement strand
CCAAAAAACACCATAACGGTATTACGGGGAACGGAGTGCCCTTTCCTTTTGTTATAGTTGCCTTCGTTATTCTTGATTTGCATATGTGAAAGTGATATACCTGAACTACTAATCAATCGAACACATGGAACGATCCCCCTCAAACCCAATAGCAGAGCAACTTGATGCAGAGATAGCAGATATTGATCGTCAACTTTTAGAGCTCGATGGTCATCTTGCGCATCACTCGGAAACAGGAAGCAATTCTCCTGATGACGATGGGCAAGAAGCTGCGCAAGATATGCAGGATATGGCTACGGGTCCCGGCTTCAAAATGGACAAGCTCCGCCATCGCCGCGCCGAACTCATCGCTCAAAAAGAAACTCTGAATTCTTAGCTATTATGCGCTTGAGGGGGCGCACATCCCTTGTCGCATCACATACCATCATCGGCACTTTGCGGAATAGACGCAGTGCCGGTTTTTGTTCAAATAGACTCCAATCCCGGCCTGCATTCATTCACCGTGGTTGGCCTTGGCGATAAAGCGGTTCAAGAGTCCATTGAGCGCATCGATGCAGCCATTAAGCATAGCGGCTTCGCGTCACCTCGCTCCAAGAATCGTCGCTTTATAATCAATCTCGCACCTGCAGATTTAAAAAAGGAAGGCCCCGGGTATGATCTTCCCATGGCAATTGCGTTTCTCGTGGAAACGAAGCAAGTTTCACTTCAGAATCCACTTCCAATTATGATTGGCGAGCTCGGACTCGATGGCGTTCTTGCGCACACCAATGGAGTTCTCGCTGCCACGCTCCTAGCAAAGGAGCAGGGTTTTCCGGCGATCTTAGTCCCCTCGTGCAACTTCGTAGAAGCATCAATGGTGCCAGATATCACCATCTTCGCGGCAGACTCCCTGGCGCATGCAATCACATTCATTGGCACACCCATAGGTGACACCAAGGTGCCAGTCGTGTCACCTGGTGCCAACTTGGCACCAGGTAGTGACAGCGTGACACCTCGTGGTGACACGCTGACCCCAGGTGACAGGACCGTGGCACTCGATGATTCATTTGCCTACATACAAGGCCAGAATACGGCAAAGCGCGCGTTGATAATTGCTGCCGCGGGAGGACATAATGTCCTCATGACTGGCGCTCCCGGCTCAGGCAAGACGCTGCTCGCACGCTCAATCACTGGACTACTCCCCGCGCTCGCGATTGATGAAGCTATCGAAGTCGCTAAGATTCGCAGCGCCGCTGGCATACTCCGTGGCGGGATCACCTCACTGCGAAGGCCATTTTGCTCACCTCATCACACATCATCCCCCGCTGCTCTCATCGGCGGCGGCTCATTGATACGCCCAGGACAAATCAGTCTTTCGCATCGGGGCGTTCTTTTCCTTGATGAAATGCCCGAATTTGCTCGAAATGTTCTTGAGGCACTTCGTCAGCCACTCGAAGACGGTATCGTCACCGTTTCGCGCGCATCTGGAACCCTAACACTGCCAGCAAAATTCATGCTTATTGGAGCAATGAATCCCTGCCCATGCGGAAATTCCGGTGATCCCCTGTCGGAATGCACATGCTCACTCGCAGCGATCACAAAATATCAAAAGAAGATTTCCGGCCCACTACTGGATAGGATGGACCTACATATCCAAGTTTCCCGTGAACCGGTCGGCACAGCACATTCCGTAGATACCGCTAGCCTCATCAACGCTCGACAATCGGTTGCGCTAGCTCGTTCCATTCAAGCGAAACGATACACTGGCACTAATCTCATTACGAATAGCGAGATATCTCACAAGAATATCGACCAGTTTTGCTCTCTTGATGCCGCGGCGTCCAACTTACTCACCGAACTCGTCAACAAGCGCAATCTGTCACTTCGCGCATTTCACAAGATAAAGAAAGTAGCACGCACAATTGCCGACTTGGAAGAGGCCCAACAAATAACCTCCGCACATGTTGCGGAGGCGGTGGCGTTTCGCATGACTGAATTAGCCTCGTAATGCCTACTTCGCTAGTGGATTTTTGGCGCCGTGCACCTCGAAATGCAAATGGTTTCCCGTGGAATTTCCCGTCGAACCCATGAGCGCAATAACATCGCCCTTGTGAACGCTTTGCCCAACTTCAACAAGAAGCTTTGAGGCATGTCCGTACAGCGTTTCGGTCCCGTTGCCATGCGACAGCTTGATGTACCGTCCATAGCCACCGTTGTAGCCACTCGCATCTGAAATCGCTACAACACCATCAGCGGCGGCTTTAATTGGCGTTCCGTAGCTATTTGCAATGTCTATGCCGTTTCGTCCGTGAATCGCACCGTTTCGCGTAATGATTCCCGTCGTTGGTCTCATAAAGTAGTCCCCGAGATCGGGAAGGTGCGTAAACTGCGCAACCACAGTCGTTGCAAGCTTTGTCGCAATTCCCGTTGTTCGGCTTGCCTTCAATACACCGTTTGGAATGATGATCTCACTGCTTATCGCTAAACTACCATCAATGGGTAGGCGATTATAGGCAATGATCCTGTCGGCATCGGCGCCATACTTTTTCGCTAGGGAACTCGCAGTATCTCCTTTTAGGACCTTGTGAATCACACCGGTAATAGGCGGTATTCTCAATATCTGACCAGGCTTGATGTTGTTCGGATTTGTTAAGGCATTTGCCCACATGATAGAGACCTGCGAGACACCATAGTCAGACGCAATAAATGAGAGCAGATCGCCGTCTTGCACGACGTATTCGATGACGCCGGCACGACGGCCAGATAACTGCTCAATGTATTCACTATCCGGAGGAGTTATTGCTAGCAGCGCACTATCATGCATCGTAGCGACTTCGGTACTCGGAATAGGGGATAGAGCTGATGAATCTCCCATGGAACCCGCATAGACACTATTGATATCTGCGAGTTGCGCGTATGAAAGCTGCTGCCCGCTCACGCGGACTGGCGTCTTATCCTCAATCGATTTCTGCATGAGTCCGCTTAAAAATGAGGCCTGCCCGTCGTTGCTGGTTCCGTAGAAGACGACAATCGCAATCGCAACAAAAATCGAAGCGTAGAGCTCCAGTGACCGACTTTTGATGATTCCCTGTATGATCGTCTGGACTCGACTTTTGGCGTTAAGCCTGCGAGACGCGAGACTGATTATAGACGTTGGAATACGAATAGGCCGCTATAGCGAAAACCCTTAGAACTACTGTTTCCTTGCATTTTCGCTATAAAAAGCAAAAATTCTCTTGCGAGAATCACCTACGCAGGGTAGCATTTTTGACACCTAGTGGTCAATGGCTGACCAGCTGCCTACCCACAGACCCTCATGGTATCATTTTGGACGACATTTGGAACATCTGCTGAAGCACAAGCCCGCCTTTGGCTCTCGAAGCAGGGCTACATCATTTTAGACTACAACTGGAGAAGACCGTGGGGCGAATTGGACATCGTTGCCGAGAAGGACGCCGTCATTCACTTCATCGAGGTGAAGGCGTCCGTACTGCAGCGTCCAGGCTTCGAACCGTATGTTCGGGCAGGAGCAACCAAGATGTTGAAAGTCCAACGAACAGCCCGAACATGGCTTGCCCAACATCGACCCAACCAAGACACTGAGTGGCAGATGGACGTTATCTCGGTTATCATGCAATCAATGGGGCCGACATTTGAACACTTTCAACAAATCTAACTTATGCATCATCCACGAATCGGAGCGCACGTAAGCATTGCCGGGGGAATTGATCAGGCTCCAATTCGCGCAGCAGTAGAAGGATTGGAAATCTTTCAATGTTTTAGTCGGTCACCGCAAGGCGGTAAGGCAGCCGAACTAACCGATGCATTAGTCTCTTCATTTACCGCAAACATGAAAGTTGGCGGCTTGGAGTCGTTCGTTATTCATGCCCCGTACTACATCAATACCGCATCCTCGGAGCAACGCATCCTCTCGTCAAGCATTCGCATCTTACGTGAAGAGTTAGAACGGGGGAGTGCGCTTGGCGCATCGTATGTCATGTATCATCCCGGCTCTCACAAAGGTCGCACTCGCGAAGAAGGCATCGCCGACGCGCAACATTCACTTGAGAAGATTCTTGATGGCTACGACGGGACCTGCAAGCTCCTTGTCGAGATATCTGCAGGTGCAGGGGATGTACTTGGAGATATGTTTGAAGAGGTTGCCGAATTCATCGAACCAGCCAAGTCGATTTCTGGCTTTGGTGGTGTCTGTTTTGATACCTGTCACGCATTTGCATCAGGGTACGACTTTACCAACGAGCAAAAAGCAAAATCCGTACTAACATCTTTTGACGCCTCCATCGGTTTAGAGTGGTTGAAGCTCACCCACGTCAACGACAGCAAGACACCCCTGGGCGGCAACAAGGATCGTCACGAACATATTGGCAGTGGTCACATTGGGACCGCAGGACTCAAGGCGCTCTTGTCTACACCGGCATTTCAGGCAATTGATTGGATTCTTGAAACCGAGCCAGAAGGCCGACCGGAGGATATTGGGCATCTTCGTAAGTTTCGCTAGAGACAGCGTCATGGAATAAACTACGAATTCTCCATATATTATGGGCGTTTTCGTGATG
>JAGOPO010000017.1 GCA_017992005.1 Minisyncoccota bacterium | reverse complement strand
GCGCGACTCGATGCTATCGGGAGATTCATCGGTGGGCGCGACTGGGGAGCTTGCGGGGCGAGTGATGGTTGGTCTGACATAAGAGTGCTACGTGAATGACTCCATCATAGCGCTCATTTCATTGTTGTGGAAGTGTGTGCGTGCGGTATACTGATGACATGCAAGACAATATGAATCTGTCGGGTCAGCACGAGGAGCATGCATCACTGAGTGAGTTAGCAAAAATACAAGCTCACGGAGCTGCGCTTCGAAAGCATTGGTCTGTCGTCGGTGTGCTTGTTCTCGTGGTGGCGGTGCTCTCAGTTGCTCTGGGCACCCTTTGGTATCAGGGCTACTGGCCACAGGGGGATGATGCGGTTGTTATTCCGAACGATGACGAGGGGAGCACGGGCCAGTGTGTGCTACAACAGGTGCAATGCATTCAAGCTCCCTGTCCGCCGATCCTCGTTTGTCCAACGCCGGAGACGAGTCAATTGAATGGATGGACAAGCTATAGCAGCGATGCTGGTAATTTCTCTCTTTCGATTCCCGGTGATTGGGATGTGACTAGTAGCGCAAGCATCACGAGCTTCCGTAATGAGAAAACACAAATACTTCCTGATTTAACAATTGCGGCTCAAAAGAACGCGGCCACGCTCTACAAAAACGCAGGCGCGAAGTCGTTGCAGGAGTATCTCTCAAAATTGCCGAGCAATGGCGATGTAGCCGTGTCGTTTCAGGGGCAGGATGCCTGGACGTATGACTACAAGGGCAAGGACTTTGAATCGAGAACTATATTTATTGAACACAAGGGCGTGCTGTACACGCTGACACAGAACCGAAGTGTTAATGAACTCACGAGCTCCCAGGTGTTGTCGACATTTATGTTTAATGATCTACAGACGGCAATTGAATATAAAAACACAGCCTACGGTCTTCGCGTGATGCTCCCAGTGAGCTGGAGGGGATATACCATCAAAGATGCCACATGGTCAGCAAGGATTGAGTCAGCGAAGGTAATTGCATCTGGTGTCTTACTGCAGATTCAGCATCCTGCTTCTACCACCAAAAAACCACGACAAGATATACCGATCATGGTGCTCACTGTTCAGCAGTGGGAAAAGAGTCTCAAGGATGATTGGAGCTTCGGTGCTGCCCCGATTGGGCCAAGTGAATTAGCTCGCAATGAAAAATATGTATTCGCGTTGCCCGCGCGCTATAATTACTCATTCCCAGTAGGATTTGAGGAGGTTCAGGGCATCATTGATTCGAAGGCTATCACAGCGTTCTAGGCTCAAACAAAAACCCCGCCATGAGCGGGGTTTTTGTTTGACGAGATTATCGTCGCTGTGGACGATCACCGCGAGGCTTGCCCTGTGGTCCGAGCATCGAGAGCGAAATTTTGCCCTCGGGACTGACTGCTACTACCCAGACGTGCACTTTTTGACCTTCTTTGACTGCGTCAGACGGATGCGCAATGCGATCGGTGCTCATTTCAGATATGTGCACCATGCCATCCTTGCCTGGAAGGATTTCCACGAATGCTCCAAAGTCTTTCACGGACACAACGGTGCCATCGAATTCTTCGCCCGGCTTTGGTTCGTAGGTGAGCTGGGTGATTCGGTCGATGGCGAGCTTCATCGCTTCAGGTGAGCCTGCGGTAATGAATACTGTGCCGTCATCTTCGATGTCGATGGTTGCACCGGTTTCATCGATGATGCCATTGATGGTCTTGCCGCCAGATCCGATGACTAACCCAATCTTATCGGAGTCAATCTTCATCAGATGTACGCGAGGTGCGTGCACTGACAATTCAGCGCGCGGCGCGGAGATTGCCTTCTGCATCACTTCAAGTATCTCAAGGCGTGCGCGACGAGCTTGCGCGAGCGTTTCGCGGACGATCTGCGGCGTAATGCCATCGATTTTCACATCCATTTGCATTGCGGTGACGCCTTCGCGTGTTCCGGCTACTTTGAGGTCCATGTCTCCATGGTGATCCTCGGGTCCTTGGATGTCGGTGAGGATTTTGTACTTTTCACCTTTTTCGTCGAGCATGAGACCCATGGCGATACCGGCCGCAGGTGCAAGGATTGGCACGCCTGCGTCCATGAGTGCCAGCGTTGAGCCACAGATGGATGCCTGCGATGAGGAGCCATTAGAGCCAAGAATCTCTGACACGATACGAATCGTGTAGGGGAACTTTTCACGTGAGGGGATGATAGGTACGAGCGCGCGTTCTGCGAGGGCTCCATGGCCAATTTCACGTCTTCCAGGGGCACCCATGCGGCCAGTTTCACCTACAGAATACGGTGGGAAGTTATAGTGGTGCATGAATCCCTTCTTGGTGAGGTCGATTTCCATGCTCTCCATCCACTGCTCTAATCCTGGAGCTGCGAGTGTCAAAACGCTCAATGCCTGCGTGTCCCCACGCATGAAGAGTCCCGTTCCATGCGTGCGTGGAAGCACGCCGACTTCGGCGCTGATTGCGCGAAGCTGATCAAGCTTACGACCATCAACACGGCGCTCTTTCTCAAGAATATTGCGATGCACAACGTTGTTGATGCACTCATCGAGCAGACCGACGGCAGCTGTTTTCTTGGCTTCTAGTTGGTCACTGCCGGCATATTTCTCATCAAGGTGCGCCATGAGCTCTTCTTGAACGCGTGCCTGTCCGGCGTAGTGCTCGGCTTTGGTTGCGGCAAAGATGGCTATATCGAGTTTTGGTTCTGCAAATTCTCGGATAACCGTCATGAGTTCTTCATCGAGTGTCGACATAGCAAGCTCTACTTTGGCTTTGCCGACTTCTTTTGCGATAGCAATTTGCAGATCGTTGAGCTCTTTGAGTGCGGTAAAACCAGCTTCAATCGCATCGCCCATAACATCTTCGGAGACGATCTTCGCGCCGGCTTCTATCATATTGATGCGCGTTGAGGTACCAGAAACGATGATGTCGAGATCGCTCTCGAGTCGCTCTGCGTACGTCGGATTAATGACAAATGATCCGTTGATGCGACCAACACGGACGCTCGATACCGGTCCAGCATAGGGGATGTCGGAAATCATGAGTGCCGTAGAAACGGCGAAGACCGCTGGCATGTCGGCGTCGTTGATTTTATCAAACGAAAGCACGGTTGCGACACACTGCAATTCATTGCGTGTTCGCTGGTTAAATCGTGGGCGAATCGAGCGATCGATGACGCGTCCCGTGAGAATTGCCTCTTCTGTGGGGCGTCCCTCGCGCTTGAGCCACTTGGAGTCTTTAATCTTTCCGGCTGCATAGTAGCGTTCTTCGAAGTCCACCGAAAGTGGGAAGTAGTCACGCGGAGTGACATTTCCTAATACTGTCGTGGCGAGAATGGTGGTCTCGCCGTACTGCACTAATACTGAACCATTGGCCTGTTGCGCGAACTTACCCACCTTGACGGTGAGTGGTTTACCCGCGAACGTCGCGGTATAGACTTTCTCTGGCATAGTGAAAAGCGGCGAGAGGTGACGGTGCCCCGAGGGGCGGTTCACCCTAAGCCTCAATGTTCCTAATGGAACGCTGCGGTCTAGATTGAACGGTGCCCGTATAGTTTCACGCCACTGCAATGAATGCTACGGCAACGAGTATGCCACAAAATGATCTATTTTGCCAGAGCAGACCGAAAGGGAAAAAATGAGCTGACACATCGCCACTCAGACATGGTGATTTGATTGCTATCCAATCACCTCAGTTCTCGCTCTGTCGAGCTCGAAATGGTCTTCGCAATGATATCTCGGCGCTAGTTTTGTATCGCTCGTGAGCGAGTCCAGCCGCATGTCCCAGCGAACCCTAGCGAAGTGATTCGCGAAAGACTCGTGTCGCTCGTGGCGAATTTCAACAGACGCATCATCTTCGTTTTGATGCGTCGTAGAAATGAGCAGAGCGAAATTACCCCTGTAGCGAGGGGTGAGTCGGGATATGCGGCTGGCGAGCGAGCTACTCTTCGTCGCGGTGGATCCGCGGTGCCATGAAAGATTCAGAAATAGGAGAAGCTGATGGCGCTGGCTGCTTGGCTGTGCTGCGCGTGCGTCCGCCGGCGCTTCGTGTGGTGCGACGAGCGGGCCCTTGACCCGGAATACCCATGAGAATTTTGCGTTGTTCGTCCAGATCAATGTAGTTGTTGACCACTTCTTTCAGGCGCAGGGATGTGGAGCGACCAAAGGACATTGCTTCCACGATGACACCATTGTGTTGGAGGTACTCAACGAGGGGGACGAAGTCACCATCACCGGTGGCAAGCACGACCACATCGAGCTGCTTGGCGAGCGAAATAACATCCACTGCCATACCGACATCCCAGTCGGCTTTCTTTGCGCCACCAGCAAACACCTGCAAATCCTTCATCTTGAGCTCGAGTCCGCTCTTTTCGAGCGCGTCAAAAAACGCTTTCTCGTCGGTTTCGCCGCTTTTGACGACGTAGACGAGTGCGCGGACGATCTGACGATTGGCGCTGGCAAGCTTTACGAGTTCTGCGAAGTTGATACGTGCACCGTGGAGATTCTTGGCGCTGTGGTAGAGATTCTGCATGTCTACGAACACGCCTACGCGATGGTTAGGTCGCGGTTGAATGGTTATTTTATCTGGCATCTATGAAAATATTAAGAGACGCTGACTTACTTGAGGCCCATGCTCTTGGAGAGCTTTGCGTAGCGCTTCTCATCGGTGCGCTTGAGGTATGCCATGAGACGGCGGCGCTTGGCGACCATCTTGAGAAGACCAACACGAGAGCTATTGTCCTTACCGTGCTTCTTTAAATGCTTGGTGAGCGCTTCGATTTCTGCTGAAAAGAGCGCAACCTGACTCTCCGGTGAGCCGGTGTCCTTTTCGTGAATCTGATGTGCGCCGATGAGCTTTGACTTCTGCTTGGGGGTTAACATGAAAATGGTCACGATACGGTCAGGAACCTTGAGGCACCAACCGCACGTCGTTAGAACTTACTATGGAGTCATTATAGCATGATTTTTGAGTTCTTGCAAATGATAGAATAACTCCCCCAAGCAGGGCTTGGGGGAGGAGTGCGGGAGCGTCGCTAGTCGATGGGTGGGCCGTAGCCCGCCGTGTTCACCGACGTCTGAAGCGTAGCATCGGGCTCCGCACTGTACTTGGTATACAGGAAGTGCGCTCTTTTGTGCTTGTGTGTCGCCTCGCTGAGCCGTGCGGTGATGTAGCGATACTGCGCGACTCGATGGGTTACTT
Organism: Minisyncoccota bacterium; assembly: GCA_017992005.1. GTDB lineage: Bacteria > Patescibacteriota > Minisyncoccia > 2-02-FULL-40-12 > GWA2-44-9 > JAGOPO01. Next base: position 12,434 of record JAGOPO010000017.1, on the reverse strand, counting down.
CTTCGGTGGTGACTGCGTCTGGTAGTTCTAAGTGAGCACGGAGCTCTGCTTGGATCGTCTTCATGTCGTACTCGAACTTCTGAAGAGCGGCTTTCAGATACGGTGTCATCTGGACGCGCTCGAGCTTGTCCTGAGGGAGCGAATTGAGTGAGAAGAGCTCCTGCAGATCTTTGGCGTGCATCCAGGGGGACACCACAAAGATAAAGGACACGACAGTGACGATGATCAGCGCGAGGTCGATCAACAGGCCAGTCAAAAAGGTCATTACGATCTCCTAGTTGGTAGTGAGCGATGGGAATCAATAATAGCATGAAAACTATGAAATGTCAATCATTTTCTTGTGCGACACATTCTGTATACTGCAGGTACATGGCGACCATCAATCAAATCAAGAACGAGTATCTCGAGTATTTGGAAATCGAGCGTAACCGTGCGATGAAGACCATCGAGAACTATAATCGCTACCTTGATCGTTTTATACAGTTTGCCACCGCAACTACGGGAGGGGATATCACTGACATCACTGAGGATGGTATTCGCCAGTATCGTCTATGGCTCAATCGGTACAAAGATCCCGATACACAGGCACCGCTCAAACGAATCACGCAAAACTATCACATCATCGCGTTGCGCAACTTCTTGAAATATCTTGCCAAGCGACAGATTGCCTCGATAGCCCCCGAGCGCGTTGAGCTTGGAAAGCAAGAAGATCGACAGGTGAGTTTCCTTGAGATGGCGGAGCTCCAACGACTCCTCGAGGCTCCACAGGGGAGTGATCTTCCAGCGCTGCGCGATAAGGCAATGCTTGCGACGCTCTTTTCGACCGGTATGCGTGTCTCCGAGCTTTGCTCGCTCAATCGAGATATGATTTCAGTGGAGCGGGGCGAGCTCGCGGTTCGTGGAAAGGGTGGCAAGGTCCGACCTGTCTTTATTAGTGCCGATGCAGGTGAGCACCTCAAGACATGGCTTGCGGCGCGCGCGGATATGGACCCGGCGCTCTTTATTCGAATTCCACGCAATCTTGCATTCGGAAAATATGAAGACCTACGCCTTACGCCTCGATCCATCCAGCGCATTGTGAAGACCCACGCAACAGCAGCCGGCATCATCGGTAAACAGGTGAGCCCGCACACGTTGCGTCACAGCTTCGCGACTGACCTGCTTCGTAATGGTGCCGATATTCGCTCGGTGCAAGCAATGTTGGGCCATAGCTCAATTACGACCACGCAAATCTATACCCACGTGACCGACAAGGGTCTCCGTGAGGTGCACGAAAAATTCCTCAAAGGAGCTAAGAAGTAGCCTAGGTGCTACGATCGAAAATCAGGAGGAGTTTGCCGTTCGTCTTCGGCGATTTTCTCAATCTCGTTTTTTCGGAATGCGTTTGAGCGCGTGTAGCCAACGTAGAGCAATGTCGTTAGCGAGCTCAAGATGAGTGCCACGACGGTGACATCGCCAGGGCCCGTTGATATTTGGCCTACTGATGGCATGCGCGGTGAAGTGGTGGGTGTTGTGGACGCGGTGGTGCATGCTCCAACGTAGGCGACGGTTTTGCGGTAGATGATTTCAGCGGAGCAGCGATTTACGTAGGTCACGCCGTTCGTTCCACAGACGGGGTCATATTGTGTTGGGCATGATCCGGTTGTCGGCGTTGGCATCGCGGATATCGTCGCTGTCGGCGTGGGTGTAATGACAGTGGCACCAGAGATGGTGACTGTTGTCGGCGACAGTGTGTCGACAACGTTGCTCGTCTGGCCTACTGCGGCTATTTGAGTAGAAGCGTCGAACGTAATTGTGGCAGAGCCGGCACTGAGTGCTTTGAAGGTGATTGTTGCTACTGTTCCCGTGCCTTGCTTTCCCGTTGCTCCACCCGCCATGGTGATAGCGGCGGTTCCGGTGCCAACCGAACCGGGTATGAGCTCTGAGGGTAGAAATGTTCCCGGAGTAATGGAAAGTGCCTGCAACTTGTCAGAGGGGAAGGAGATTTTCACGTCGACCGCTGTGACGGTGTAGCTTTTTGTATCGAGAGCGAGCTGAACGGTGAATTGATTATTCGTGCTGGTGGTAGAGGCGCTGGGTTGCAATGATAGCGTAGGTCCGCCTGCGAGTGCGAATACGGTAGATGGCGCCAGTAGAAGGCTCATCACTGCAAGTGCTATCGATGAACGAAAGAAAGATGACGTCATACGGTGTTAGTTGGTTTTTTGACTCGCAAAATTGGTGACAAAAATATTGTAGTCGAAAATGTCTACAAGGCCCGTCTTATTGAAGTCAGCTCGTGCGCTGGGCTTCCCAAAGTCCTCCACGATAGGATTGATGTCCAGGATGCCGACGACTCCATCGTTATTAACATCGCATACTTTCTGGACCGTAATTGTTGCTGTCGTTGGAGTTGAGCTGTCAGTATTTGTTGCTGTGAGCGTGTAGGTAGTGGTTGCGGTGGGACTCACGGTAGTGCTACCGGTGGCGCCAACGGATGTCGCAACTCCTGCTGGTGAGATGGTTGCACTGGTACCATTATGTGACCACGTAAGCGTTGCAGAAGAATTCAATAGCAGCCCAGTCTTTATGGTCGTGGGGGAGGCGGTAAGGGTCGCTGTAGGTGGATTGAGCGCTATAGCAACCACTGACATTGTACCAGTGGTGGAGGATGCGAGAATATTCGTAGGTGACTCATTTGACGCCGCTTGGGAGCCGCTTGTTGAAAGTGAGATTGTGCCAACCGCACCTGCTGTGAATGTAAGACGCGCAACCTTGAGGTTGACTCCTGATTTAGGAGTGGCGCCAGAACCGAGAACGATGGTCGCGGTTTGACCCGTAATGCTGGCAGCTTTAATGAGATCAGTGAACTCGGATGTCGATGTGTCGATCGCTAATCCCGTGACAGCTCCGGTAATTGCGAGGCGTAGATCGACAGCGGAAACTTTTCGGGTACCTGCATCAATGGTGATGTCAAAGTAGCCTGGTTGACCTGTGGTTATTGAGGTGGCTCCGGGGGTGAGGTTGAGCACGGGGGAGTCTGTTGATGCCGAGCTTGTGTTGAGATCGATGTTGAAGCTAAGATTTTGCTTCTCAATAAAATACCAGTACGAGCCATACGCTGCTCCCGCAATGAGTATGAGAGCTCCAATGAGCACGAACCAGCGCGATGCGTGAGAGGGTGATGGTTGAGGTGTTGGTTCCATAGTGATTTGAGTATACTACTGATTCAATATCCTCACGAGCTCGTTATAGTCGAAGATATCCACCCCGTTGCCTGGTATCAGATCTGCGCCGCCGAGATCGCTCGTCTGTCCAAATATCGAAACGAGCCTAGAGAGATCTGCGGCGTTGACGATGCCGTCGGAGTTGAGATCGCCGCGAAGGGCTTGCGAAGCGGTAATTTCGAATGTTCCATACGCGACACGACGTTGCACGGGGCTGCACCCATCGGACGCAAGAAGCCAATGATATACACCTGGCGTCAAATTCGGCACGGTGTAGCTACTCTTGCCGACGATATTGTCATTGGTGATATCCGCTGTTTGGAAAATGCCATCACTTCTCAGGGTAGAATTGGTGGCAATATTCAGGTATTGAGCGGTCGCATGTTGTCCGCCACTCAAGGTGAAAACGGCGGAATTTCCCGTAGCTGCTACGCTGACGGTGGGGCTGCTTACCCAGCATGCGGGGCTTTCTCCGAGTGCGGTACGAATTGCCGATAGCGCATTAGAGTTGCTTCTGATTTCTTCCCAGTTAGCGACATTAATGAATCGATTATTTCGATAGTTCAACGTGCTTCGAACGGCGGAAAGCCATTCGGCAGCGTCCGTTGCGTCGGGAAGCCATTCCGGTGATGCCCACTGCATGCCCGGCACGCTATCGAGGGCGCTGTTTAGTATTGCGCTATTTACGGGATTCGTTTTATTGCCGTACAGGCTCCATCCGGGGTACGCATATGGCATGAGAGTGCTGCGCAGGTCTGTGAACGCAGGTGTTGCTGGGTATATCCAGTCAGGCGATGACCCCTTACCACCGGTGTGATTGAATATCTTATTACGAGGGATGCCTGCGTTATAGGCGTGCTTCGTGAGGATATTGAGGTAGCGATTAACTGCAGTATTTAGGTCTTCGGTTGTTATCGTTCCCGACGACTTGATACCTCCAAGCTTCAGTGCGGCATATCCTATTTGAGTCGTGTGTGCCAAGAAGTCGCTCGTGGGATAGTGTGGGTCACTTGCAGGATCTGTATTCAATGACGAGGTTGGGTCTTCGCTGGCATACGAATTGCCATTTTGGTAGTAATAGAAATTAGCTCCAATATCAACTTCATTACCAAAATCAACGCCTCCGAGTAGATATTTCTTATTTGCTGGTAACTGACGGTACCACTCGGTGATTACCGGTAATAGTTGATTGAGGTTAGAAATCGAATTCTCGATATACGCGGGACTTAATAGATTAGGGCTCGGAGGTCTGCGGAACTGGCTACCCCAATTCGTCCAGCTGATTTTAAGTGCGTTAGCATCGTTCGTATCTCCATCCCAGTTGGACCACTCGACATTCGCTTTGCGTGCTGCTTTCTCGACGGCGCTTATACCCGGTTCCCACCAATACCAGAGGTTTGGGCGGTTATCCCACCAGGTAAAGTTATCAAGGGAGAGAAAGACTGGGAATTCATTTTCTAATGAGGCATGTAGTAGATTGACGAGAGACTGCTTTGTCCTTGCTATGTCGATTTGATTTGGCTCGAAGATAGCCCCAACGCCGAGTCGACGCGTGGGTGTTCCCTTTGTGCCAATAAGAGTAACGATTTCGTTGATAGCTGCGGCGCTGTAGTTTTCCGGATAGTGCCCATTCCACAGAATGCAATTAGAGCAAGTATTACTTTTTCGAACAAAAATATATTGAGGATCGACCCCATCGCTGTTCTCGGCCGCAAAGAACCTCCCAATATCCAGCGTAACCCCAAATCTCCATAGCAAAAGACCACCAGAAATGAGAGCGAGTACAACAAAGAGGAGAATGATTGCTCGCTTGCTTGAATGCATACGAAGAATTTCTTTTTGAGTATACTACTGATTCAATATCCTCACGAGCTCGTTATAGTCGAAGATATCCACCCCGTTGCCTGGTATCAGATCAGCGCCGCCGAGATCGCTCGTCTGTCCAAATATCGAAACGAGCCTAGAGAGATCTGCGGCGTTGACGATGCCGTCGGAGTTGAGATCGCCGGCAAGAGAAGTGGCTGGTGCTCCGATAGTAGCAAACTCTCCGGTGTAAAATGATGCCTGCCACGTCGATCCACGCACGGCGTCTTCGCGAGCATCGTAGCAGCGACATCCATTTGAGGGGCTACAACCGTCCTGATTACCGAGCTTGCCCTCGTTAGTAGCAACGGTGACCGTTGGCCCTTGCACCACGCCGAATGAATCACTCACCAGCGACAAACCCCCAGGAGCCATACACATTCCAGGCGCAGGAGAGTCGAGTCCGTAGTATTGAGCCAGTGTCGATGTATAGAACGTTTCCGAGTCTACCTCGGCCCACTGCCAGTGAATGCCATCCCACGAATAGTTGTAGTAGGGAACATTGAACGCATGTCCAAGAGCGATGAAGTAGCCTGGGCGACCACCAATTGGTGATTGAATGTATTTTATTTCGACTGGTGATTTGATGCCGTCGATTTTGACTGCATCCGAAAATTGGTATCCATCATCAGATGTTCTTAAAAACAAGCCCCGTTCTCCCCATACTCCAACGGAGTCATAGTAGTAGAGCCAGATTTTGCCGTCGCGAACGAGGGCGCTTGGATGCCCAACTCCATAGAAAGTTGCCCCCTCCTTGAAGGGCACGCCATTCTTGAGCGGAGCATTGGTCCAATATTTCCCGTTTGCAGTGTATATTTCATAGAGACCAGCCATGGCTGAGTTGATGGTGATGATCGGTGTCGCCGACTCGGTATCAGGCACAAAATACTCAAAGTGCTCCCATGCTTTACTGCTGTATTTTTCCCACGTGATACCATCGTCGCTGTAGGCAACGCAGATCTGCGTAAACATATCGATGTGCGCCTGATCGCTCGTGCGATGCACCTTTGGCGCACACTCATAGTAAGCGAGGTATTTGTTAGCACCATTCTCAAGGAGTGAGAAGCTGTGTTGAATTACGCTCGGCGCGCAGGCATGCATGGAGTCGTCGGAGGTTGTGTTGATGGTGGGGGAGATGACTCGTCGGGAGTCGATCATTTTTGTTCCGTCGGGGGAGAATTGCGTCAGATAAATGGCGTCATGTCCCGAAAAGGAGTCACCTGGCGTACCGCCACCGCACACGTATACTTTCATCCCCGATGCATCTTTAATAATAGAAGGGGAATAGTCGTAGGTCCCCGCGCGACCCACTTCGTTGACCCTCGTCGCTGATGTTGTCTGAAATTTCAGCTCTTGTGTTGCGTTATTTGATGCGAAGAATGTTCCTACCGTAGGGTCAAACCCTAAGCGCCATGCAAGTAGTCCTCCCGATATGATCGCAAGAAGAAAAAAGAGAATGATGAAACTTTTTTTATCGGGATGCATGGGCGTTCGTGATGGTGAAATTTTATCATGAAAAACCTGCACAGTGATGTGCAGGTTGTGTTTAGCGGAGTGACTCATTGAGTGAGATACGCGCGAGAAGGGGATCAACATTGATGCCGTTGATGCGAAGTGTGAGGTGTAAATGGGGGCCTGAAGATTGTCCCGTGCTGCCGACTACTCCTAGCGCTTGTCCAGGAGTTACGAGCTCGCCGCGCTTCACAGTGATGATGCGGAGATGACAATATGAGGTATAGATTGAATCGCCATGGTAGACGACCACCGTATTGCCTTCCACCCAGAGGCGTGACGCCAGTACAACAACGCCAGATGCCATGCTTTGTGCATTCGGTGCGCTGCGACTCCATGACTGTTGCTCGGGAGCGGCAAGATCGACTCCGTTGTGTCCGACGGATGCCGTTTGTTTTCCGTAGAGACGCTGAAGGCCGAAGGGGTCGGTAATGCGAAACTCGGAACTCAATGGAAGCGCGAGAGGTGCTCGTAGGTGGTAGGTATTCCAGCGAGTATCTGCGTGTGCCGAGAATGCTGTGTTTTTTGCAATGCGATCGCGATCGAGCTGTGCCGGTGGCGCTTTCTTGGTGCTCGCTCGAGCTGATCGATGAATGCGTTGCCATGCCGTTGGGGTGATGTCGAGTTGCGCTACAACGGACGTGCCCGATGTTACAGGATAGATTCCTGCTTGCGTGTTCATGGGAATCCCGATGATAACGAAACGATCGGGCCGACAGCGGTACGCGACGTCGTTGAAGACAATGGGATGAGCACACTCGAGTGGCGTAAGTTGCAGTGCGATGGCTTGCCCTTGCGCAACTGCTCGCTTCGATGGATCGGGGATGTTCGTCGAGTATACGATCTGTATTTCTTGCGTCAGAATTTGTGCCGTAAGAAGCATTGTGAGCATTGGTAAGGTACCTCCCGAAATAGATAAACTAGTGCTACGATAGCACCGTACATATTGTACGTCACCTATGAATAAAAAATACCTTGTCGGAGCGATCGTTCTTGTTGGATTGATAGTTGTTGGCGCTCGTGCTGGTCTCATGAAGTCGTCTACGACTCTAGATACGAAGGAGACTGAAGAGAAAAGCACTGATGACGTTACGGTAACAACCGACCAGGGAACATGGTCAACGAGTGACAAGCTACCCAAGGATTTCCCAGTCGATGCACCCGTGTATCCAGGATCAACGGTGCAGGGTTCTCTTGCAGCAGGACAGGATACAAGCTCTGAGGGCCACTATGTTGGATTGCAAACAGCGGACAGCGTCGAGGACGTTGCGAAGTGGTACAAGGGAGAAATCGCGAAGCAGGGCTGGAAGATACAAGCAGACGCAACGGTTAATGGCACATCAGTATTGAGCGCAGAAAAAAGTGGAAGAATTGTAACGGTGACCATCGCAACGGAATCTGGCAAAACGATCATCGCGCTCGTAGTTGCCAATAAATAGGAATATCATTGTAGTTTCGCTCACATCGTGGTAGCGTGCAGAAGTAATCCGACTCATTTCCGATTCTCTGTGTGCGCGCATGACTCTCAAGTAATGCTGCAGTGCGTGGTGGGCGGTACGATTCTATGGATGAAGTAAAAAAGTGTGCACAGTGTGATGGTGTCGAGTTTGCAGAAGGCAAGTGTGTCGGTTGCGGAGCCGATGAGGTGGCGGTGGCAGCACCGGCAACCGAAGAGGCGACCGTCGATGCACCTGCAGCTGAAGAGACTCCAGCCGAGTAGTTTCAAAAAACGTCACCTACGCGGTGGCGTTTTTTGTTGCGCGAAGCGCGAGTGTGCCGATGGTCAGATACATGGCCAATTGCAACAGGGGAGAAAGATAGGCAACCCAGTGAATATCTTGGAGCGCAACGATGATAGTTGCCACGAGAAATCCGCATGACCACAGAAACCATGGAGCAGGACTTTCATACGACGGATTCAAGTATGCTCCGTGAATGGTTGGCAGTGTTCCAATGAGGAGGGCAGCCTGGACGAGGATGTTTGCCGCTTGCGCCGAGTCGATGAATGCCCATGTAATGAGCGATGCAAGCGACAAGACGAGCGATCCTCTATCAAAATGAGTAATAGATTGAAAGGTTCCTCGTCGAAGTATGCTCACGAAGGTGGCAATATCAATGATGGTCACTACGATCGGCATAATAGACACCGAGATGTTTTGGTTGCTCAGCGAGATATACGAAGTGCAGCTGATGAGCGATATGGTGCCCCAAATGAGCCACGACGAAATATTGGGAGTGATGGTACGATTAGCAACTCCTCGGTTGTAGGAGATGTACCCAGTAATTTGAAGTATCGTTGCGCTCGCGACGAGCAGTGCGTTGAATGTCATGTGCTCCCATGAGGAATCGAACCTCAATTTCCGGCTTCGGAGGCCAGCGTCTTATCCATTAAACGACAGGAGCAAGGTGAAGTCACTGTGAGTATCGCATGATTCTTTACAATTTCAACGTGATTGCTATTGTCGCGACAGAGGAGGTGAGGTATGCGGTTGTACTTTGGACATCCCGTAAATTCATACGACACGGAGCTGGAAGCGTACATTCTTGAGCGTGTGCCGCGACTCATTCCGAGTTGCACTCTGGAGAACCCCAATACCGTGGCGCATCAAGAAGGATATCGGCGCTCGAAGTCGCGTACAGGCAATGGCATGGTGTACTTCTATGAGTGCGTGCTCCCGCTGTGCGATGGAGGTGTGTTTCTTCCGTTTGGCGACGGCATGTGGGGTGCGGGCGTTGCGGGGGAGGCGCGATACTTCCTGATGCACGGCATGCCGGTGTGGCAGATACGCATCACATCCAAGCCAACGCGAGGATTGATTCTTCAGCCGGTGGAAAGCTACTCGCGAATTCGTGCATTGTCGGTGGGGCAAACGCGCAGCCGTCTCTACGATGCCCGTGGCATGCGTGAATACGAATGAGTAGCAAAGCACCCCGATGTCGGGGTGTTGTTTTGACTGAGATGTCATGGTGCCCGGGGTGGGCTCGCCCTCGGTCAAGTGTTCGCCGTCGCGAAAACTTGCCTCGGGACCGGGCCTCGCGGCGACAGCTGCTTGCTGTCGCATCGCTGTGGCCGTTCGACTCTCACCCACTGAAACGAAAGCACCTCGCCTTCATCCCGCAGGGGATAATGTCGAGGTGTTATGGTGCCCGGGGTGGGAGTCGAACCCACATGCCTTGCGGCGCCCGATTTTAAGTCGAGTGCGTATACCAGTTCCGCCACCCGGGCAAACTATTAATGACTGGAGGCGCAGGGGGGAATCGAACCCCCGATAAGGGTTTTGCAGACCCTTGCCTTACCACTTGGCGACTGCGCCATGCATGCGGCATGACCTATACCTCGTATTGTTCATATACCCCTTTACTATCTAACATCACTGCTTGTACCACGGAGCTAGCAGACGAAGCGGTACTGCGCCGGTTAGAGCGTTTTTTTGACCTGCTCTTCGGTGATGAATTCTAACACATCACCCTCATGCACCTCACCTTCGAATGCATTGGTGTCGATGCGCATGCCACAATCGGCCCCTTGCGCCACCTCGGAGACGTCTTCCTTCTCACGTTGGAGACTGGTGATTTTTCCGATGCGTATCGGGGTCTCTTTCTGAACAAGATCCACCATTGACCCTTTGCGAATGGAGCCGGCGGTGACGCGCCCGCCTAAGATAACAGAGCGTGCGTCGGTTTTGAAGATTGCCAATACCTTGAGCTTACCCACCACGGTGCGTTGCGTCTCGCTTGGTAGGAGTGCGGCAAGCTCGGTGCGAATTGCTTCGATGAGCTCATAGATAATATCGAATGATCGAATCGTGATGCCATCACGTTCGGCGAGCTTGGCTGCTGCAGCATCCGCAGGAACGCGAAATCCTAAGATGATGGCACCTTTTGCTGCGGCAGTTTTGACGTCGCCTTCAGTGATGTTGCCGATACCCGAGCCAAGCACACGAAGAGCGATTTGTTCGGATGGAATGGCACCGATGGACAACTCAATCGCTTCCAACGAGCTTGCAACGTCCGCCTTGAAAATCACATTGAGCGTGAGGCGATCTGCCGATGTCGCGTGGTCTCCGCGGAAGGTATCAAACGCAACAGGAGGGGGAGTGATGGAATCGCCAGCAAGCTCCTCGGCGGATTTTTTCGATGGTGCCGTGTGGTATTGCCCACCGACGCGAGGAGCTTCTTGCCACCCCGTCAAAAGCACTGGTTGCGATGGGCGTGCTTCTTGGAGGGGAGTCCCGAGGAAGTCTTCCATGCTTTTTACCTTACCAACAACATGATCAACAACAATCCAGTCTCCCACATGGAGAACACCTTCTTTGACGAGTGCCGTGGCGACATACCCGCGACGTTTATCGAGGTTTGATTCAATGATAATGCCCGATGATTGCGCAGGGATGACCTCTTTGAGCTCCAAGAGTTCAGCGACAAGGTTCACCATTTCCAAAAGTTCAGGGATGCCGCGTCCATCTTTTGCTGAAATTTCAATCGCAGGCGTTTGTCCGCCCCATTCTTCCACGAGGACATCTTCTTGCGCGAGATCCTGTTTTACTTTCGCGGAATTTGCGCCTTCTTTGTCGATCTTGTTGATCGCGATGATCGTTGGGAGACCGGATTCTTTGATGATACGAATCGCTTCTTTGGTTTGGGGTTTTACGGACTCATCCGCGGCAACAACAAGGATTGCGATGTCTGCCACGTGTGCTCCGCGACTGCGAATTGCCGTGAACGCCTCATGTCCTGGTGTATCCAAAAAGGTGAGCGTTTTGCCGTTCGTGGTGACTTGATAGGCGCCGATATGCTGGGTGATGCCGCCTGATTCACCAGCTACGACATTGGTGTGGCGAATGACATCGAGGAGCTTGGTCTTGCCATGGTCAACGTGTCCCAACACAACCACGACGGGTGGTCGTGGCGTGGCGGTTGTCGATGCGATGGAGGAAGGAGTGGAGCTCATAGGACGTTGAAGAATACCACGGAAATCGTGATTCAGCAACGTTCTTGAGCGCTCGAAGCCCTCGGTTACTTATACGAGGAGCGGATCTGGAAGAGCACGTACAGCGAGATACCGGTGCCGATAATGAGTCCTCCGAGATCGTAGCGCAAGATTGCGTAGACCCCTCCCGCGAGGGCGTTGTAGTAACTATAGCGCCAGCCTTCCATGTGACGTGCAAACAAACCGCTGATCGACATACCCAAGAGTACGGTGCTCAAGATGGAAAAGATAATTGCAAGAGTCGTGCCGCCAGCATTGGCCCAATTGCCACCCATGCCTGCGATAACTGACGCGAAGGATCCCAGGCCTATCAATGAGAGAATTGCAGGGAGCGACAGAATAAAACCAATCACTGCAAAGTACGGTGCGATTTTGACGAGGAATTCTCGGATGCTCGCAGGAAGATTCGGGAGAGATGCGAAAAATGACGATAATACTTTTTCGAGTTGCTTCATAAGAATAATTAATTTATACGCATGCTTAGTATATCACCGGCACCCGTATTTGTAATGGCGGGAAGGGTGGGATTCGCCCTCGGTCGAGTATCCGCCGTCGCGAATACTCGCCTCGGGGCCGGGCCTCGCGGCGCCAGCTCCTTACTGTCGCATCGCTCCGGCCGTTCGAATCCCACCATACTTCTATAGTTACAAAAAAAACTGCCAAACGACAGTTCTTTTTGTAATGGCGGGAAGGGTGGGATTCGAACCCACGAGACCCGTAAAGGTCCGGCGGTTTAGTAAACCGCTGCTTTCAGCCACTCAGCCACCTTCCCAGGTTGATTGCACGATAGTAGCACAGGATTGCTATCTCGGCAGCACCTCTTTCCACCCAGGGATACGCTGCTGAACGGGGACCGACTTCGT
>JAGOPO010000016.1 GCA_017992005.1 Minisyncoccota bacterium | reverse complement strand
GGTTCGCCCAGCGGTCTTTTTTATTACCAAAAATCCCCTTGCGGGGATCTTGTGATTAGCCAGTCATCTTTGCTTCTTTGTGGGGAGTTGTCTTCCGGCACATTTTGCAAAATTTCTTGTATTCCAGCTTGCGCTCCACCTTCTTTTTGTTCTTTGAGGTGTAGTAGTTTGCGCTCTTGCACTTTTGACATTTCAATCGAAGAAGATTGTCTTGGGACATGGTGTTGATTTAGCTTGTGCACTCTAGCACGACTTTACGATTCTGACAATACTGGAGCCGTTGGTGAGAATCGAACTCACGACCTGCTTCTTACCAAGAAGCTGCTCTACCACTGAGCCACAACGGCATCTATGAAACAAGCTGTAACTTCTGCTGATGACTCAACTGTTTAACCGCATACTCACGCTTCAGCGCATCGGATCGCGTCGCCACGGACTCGCAATAGGCAATACTCTCGGGTGGATGCGCTCGCGTGAAGCGAGCACCCTTGCCTCTCTGATGCTGCAGAAACCGCGACTCGACATCTTTCGCGATACCAGTGTAGAGCTTATTTCCCCTACAACGCAAGATATAGACGTAGTACATCGATGTTCTCTTCGTGAACATGTGGGGGCGGTAGGATTCGAACCTACGTAGGCCTAAGGCCGACAGATTTACAGTCTGTTGTGATTGACCACTCCACCACACCCCCGTTTTGTGAATCCCTGAGCCGGCGGTCAGGATTGAACTGACGACCTACTGTTTACAAAACAGTTGCTCTACCACTGAGCTACGCCGGCGTGAAGCTGAAACGCTATCACACGGATAGCTACGCGATTATACCTCAAGAACGAGAAATATCAAAGACTCTCGGGTGCCTGGGCGCTTACCTGTTGCTGCAGCAACTCACGAGCACGTTTTAGTCGCTTCTGGATACTCGCCTCGTCAGGGAGAAGCTTCGCCGCAGCCTCGAATGCTTCAATAGCGTCTGCGTACGCCTGTAATCGCATATACACTCGTGCAAGACGGATAATCTGCTCTACGTCTTTGGGATTCTGTGCAATGGCAACAATCAACCGCTGTTCCTCCTGTCGAAGTTGCTCGGGGTCATCCAAGTCGATCTCATCCGGCTCTTCGGCAAGGCGAGCCTCCTCTTCTTGGCGATGCGCCACGATAGCCTCGTGTTGCTTGGCTGTTTCTATATGGACACGTCGTACCTTGCGTATCACCGTATCAGACGCTCGATCGATTGCCGACATCAACAGCCGACCCTTGCGAAGTAATTTCTCAATTTCAACGAGCGCATTGCGCATATACTGTCTCCACGGAATACTCACCGCCCAATCTACAACCTCAGGTGCGTATTCATGCACGATTGTTTGCCCAGCCGGGTGGGACTCGGGCGCAAGCTTGCGCAAGTATGGCATCTTGCGATACACCACAAACGCCATAGCGAGTAGTGAGACCAACGCAATCAATAACGGAAAAATGAGAAACACAGATTATCCGATTACGAGCACCGAAACGCCGGCGAGCTGAATATTCTCGCCAAGTTTGGCAATCGCACGGTTGATAACATCCTGAACGGTTATCTCTGGCTCTTTGACGAACTGCTGTGCGAGCATCTCCTCCGCAGACTCAGGTCGCATCGCGCTCGCATGCATCGCCAAATCCCTCGCAAGCGCCTTGAAGTCGTCATTACGAGCAACGAAATCAGTTTCGCATCCGATACTCACCATTGCACCAACCTTTCCGGTGCTATGAATATACGAACCGATCGCTCCGTCTTTCACCGCACGATCAGATTTCTTTGCCGCAGCAGCACCGGCCTGACTCTTGAGCACTTCAAGTGCTTTCGCCTTGTCGCCTCCCGCTTCAGTTAACGCGGACTTTATCTTGTCGAACGAAAGTCCTGTCTCGTCTCGAAGCTCCTTGATGATTGCAACGTCACTCATGATTATATCAATTAGTATACTACACTATCTCGCTTACGCCTTTGGCTGAACGTCAACGTTCTTCGTGATAGCACGAATAATCAAATCAACTGACTTCTTCGAGCGATCATTGGCCGGGATGACATTCAAGAGACCAGCTGGATTTCCGTCTGTATTGGCAATTGCGATGATTTTCACGCCCATCTTTTTTGCCTCATGGATGGGGAGCGCTCCTTCCTTCACAGATGCGACAAATACAACATCCGGCATGCGTGTGAGCTTCTTGAGTCCTTCAAAATTTCGCTTCATTTCCGCCATCTCACGATCAAGATCGAGCTGCTCCTTTTTGGTGAACTTCTCCCATACGCCAGCTGCCTTCTCTTCTTCGAGCTGGATAAGACGCTTCACGCGGCTATTAATGTTCTTGAAATTCGTGAGCGTGCCACCAATCCAACGGTCGAGCACGTATGGCATATTGGTTGCATCAGCAAGCTCTCGAATCGTCTCCTGTGCCTGCTTGGTAGGCGCCACAAACAGCGCGAGACCACCGCCCTGCAGCACCTCACTCAACGCAGCGATTGAAACACCTAATGCCTCCTGAGTCTTGAGCAAATCAATCAAGCAGATGCCATCGCGAACGGAATACACGTACTTGCCCATTTTTGGGTTAAACACAGTACGCTTACGACCGAAGTGCATACCTGCCTGCAACATCTCCTCATACGCTATCAATTCTGAATCTGCCATGAATAATTCGTGCTCGATGCTGTGCTTCCCTCGCGGGGGTAGGCGCGTCTCTGGGTCCCAAGGGGCCCCACACGCCACACTATCGAACAAATCATTGAGTTTTATACGTTTCCAACGCCTATTGAGGGCGATTGAAAGCCCAATGAGAATACCACATCTACGCCCAAAAGAAAAGCCCCGAACAAATCGGGGCTTGGAAGACCACTACCCTGTGCACTTCACGTACAGAGCCACGCAACTGAGAATCGACAGAATGAAGACGAACTCTTTCCATGGCGAATACGGGCTCTCACTCCCAACCGGATTTCCCTCTTTCATACTCAGTACCTCTCAACGACTATAATATCGGGATGACTTAGCGTCAATACGTGGTGAAAAAAGAGCCTGCCATGCACGCGCATGACAGGCTCCACGACGTACGACTACGACGCCTGCTCGACTCGGGCGGCGACGCCCGCGAGCACCTTCTCCAAAGACGTCCCCTTGAAGATACGGACAAGGGCATCGCTCACGCTCAGACCCTCGCGAACGGCAATCGGGGCGACCGCGGTGGCAAGTGCCGTCGCGATGTCACGAGTACCAAACGCCTGGAGTGCGGCGGTGAGCTCCGGCGTGAAGCTCTTGAAGCGCTCCACGGCTGCTCCTGTCTGTGCTTCGAGCTCCTTGAGTCGCAATTCGAGCATTCGCTGTTCATGCGACACTGCTTGCTGCTGTTCCGCGTCCTGGCGCTCGAGGCGAGATTCTGCCCTCTCGCTTTCAAGTGCCTCGGTGAGTCGAGCGATTGCGGCTCGATACTCGTGTCGATTCTTCTCCAGAGTCGAACGCGCCTCCTCGAGACCCGCATCACGCGTGATGCGATCAGCTTCCAGTTGTGCCGCCTGTATGGCTGAAACTTCGGCCTCGGACGAACGCGCCCGTTCCGCCGCTTCAGCTCGCTTGATATCGTCAATGGCCAACGTCGCGAGGTGACTCCTCGTCTCCGCTGTCGCATCTGCCGCCTTACGACGGTTATCTTCCAGCACCTCGAGCCTCAACGTCTCGAGCGAGGCAGCGTGCGCACTAGTTTTGGCAAGTGCCTCAGCGGTCTTTCGCTTGAGATCTTCCGATGCCAGCGTGTCATCGTACTCACGCCGCTGCTTACTGAGATTGATCGCTCGCTTCACAGATTCAGTCTGAACCTGTGCAAGCATCGCGGCAATCGCCTGATCACCGATTACCAACTCGGAAACCTCCACGTCGTAAATGCGCACACCGTTCTCGGCAAAGCGCAATCCACTACGTGGGCCATTGTCGGGCTTTTCACCCAGGACCGCATTGCGAATGATGGGAATGTAATCCGCGTTGAGACGCTGAATGGACATCTGCTTCACTACGCCTCTCAGGATCGAACGTGTTCGATCGCAGAGGAACTTCACGTAGTTCTCGACGGCAAACCATTTATCCGGCTCACCCTCGAAGTTCACGCGCCACACGAGCGTGACCGATGCTCGAACGTCGTCGTCCGTGGTGACGTCCACCACGTCAGTGACATGATTGTACTTCACCCGCAGATACGCTGTCTTGACCAGACTGTTCGTGTTCTTCGGCTTGCCAGTGCTCAGTGTCAGCACCACCGGGTACTCGTCGTATTCCAGGAGTACGGTCTTCGGCCCAACCTCGACGCGCTGATTGCCCGCCTTATCGGCGATCATGACGGCATAGCCGTTCCAGATGTTGATTGCAACCGCACCATCGAATTTCGTATCGAGCGTAATGGTACGTGGCGGAGTAAAGGCGGAGCCGCGATCGATGCTACTTCCTCCGAATGCCTCAACCGAGTCCTCACCAACGACTTGGCGAGTTCCCCGGGCTTGAACGCGTCCCAGAGAAGCGCGAACACTGTAATCGTCCAACGGTTGATCTGCGCCAACACCACGGCTCTGTTGAATGCTCCGCAGTTGTGCGTTGTGAGCGAGTGCAGCCTCGTTGCCAGGATACAGAAGACGAACCTGCTCCTCGGAGAGACTTCGACGAGCGATGACCTGTGTGCGCGGGTCAGGCAAGAAGATGCGCGGTCCCTTCACGAGCTCGACGGAGCCCGTCAGCTTGTTGAGAACGTAGCGCGCCTCTCCCTTCGGAATCGCGACTCCGAAGTGGATTTCCTTGTCACCGTAGCGGATGAGCTTGTGCTCCGCGCGGGGGAAGTAGAGTCGCTGCTGCTTGCCTGTCACGAACAACTCATCGCCAACCCTGCGCAGCGTACCATCTTCTTCCTTGTAGTCTGCGGTAACCTTGATGAAGAGCCCCATGTCGTCGTTGAGCTCGATTGCGCGGAACTTTCGACTTCCGCCCGTCGCGCTCACAAACGTTTCAGTGGGACCCGGAAAGACAACCTGAGGACCGCGCTCATACCGCTTGTCGCCGTTTTCGGACAAGAGAATGCAGTGCTCCAGTCGTTCCAGCGTCAGCGCCTCTCGGATGTAGCTTCCGTTTTCATCCTTCACCACCTCAAGTCCGGTGGGCGGGATATAGAACGATACTTCATTGCCCCGGATCACGATGAGCTTGCCCATCGTGAGCTCGGGCGGCTCAACAGACACGTCGGCGACGGCAGCCTTCACTTCGGGGTCAGCCTGCACCTTTTCATCCGACTCGCCAGTTTCCTGCGGTGTGATAGCACCCGCAGACTTCATGATTGCACTCTCCCAATTTGCTCGCGCCGCTTCCTCGTTGTAGACCCTGACCACGAGGTACTCATTGGTACGGAGCTGGTGTCCGGGAACGACCGTTGCGATTTGGCCCGGCCACAACGAGAATGTCTGCGGTCCGGGGATGTTGATCTTGCGCCCCATGTCCAGCTTCGTCGTGAAGTTGTTGACGTTTGCCGCATCCGGATGGGCGTGATTGGTGTCTGTCGAAGGGTTCTCGAGAATGACGTATGCGCCCTCGTTTGCGGCCGGGAACATTTGCACAGCATCAGTAACAAGCCTGACCATAACAAATCGACCCGCCTTCGAGTCGAAGATAGTAGGTTCGATGCCTGCCTGCAGCGTGCCAGTAGTTGGGCCAACCTGTACTTTCAGTTGACCATTTGCGCGATCCTGTACGAACATGAACTCATTGGGTGCTAGCACGAAATCGCGCTGGCGATTAGTATCTTCTGGTGGCATAGACTTTTCCTCATGTTGTTCTATTTATTGTAAAAGGACGACTCAAACCTTCGGTATACCCGCAGATTTGCTGGAGTTGTTTAACATTATTTTTAACACTCGTCAATGCACTCGTATCACGTCCTAGACATATCACCGAAGACCTGCTATACTGTAAAGACTATGAAAGCTGATATCCACCCAACCTATCATCCCGAAGCAAAGGCCGTGTGCGCATGTGGCAACTCCTTTACCGTGGGTAGCACCAAGGCAGAGCTCAATGCAAGTATTTGCTCGAGCTGCCATCCGTTCTATACAGGCACCGAGAAGATCGTAGATACTCGCGGTCGCGTCGATCGCTTCAAAAAGCGCCTCGCGAAGAGCACAACGCCAGCAAGTACGAAGTAAACGGCAAACAACCGCCTTGGGCGGTTTTTGCTTTGCATCACCATGGAGGACATCGACCCAAATCTTCAACAGGACTGGCGATACTGGGCAGAACAGGCCAAGAAACAAAAGGGTGGCGGCTCATCTGCGCCTGGCAATGAAGCCATTGTCGAGATCCGACCAGGAGCAGGTGGTGACGAATCCGCCCTCTTTGCGATGGAGTTGTTTCAAATGTACAAGAAATATTCCATTGCAAAAGGATGGAAGTTCTCGACGATCGAATCAAACGACACGTCACTCGGTGGACTTAAGTATGGATCGTTTGAAATATCAGGGACCGGCGCCTATGACGCGATGAAAAATGAATCCGGCGCCCATCGCGTGCAACGCGTTCCTGAAACAGAAAAGTCGGGCCGCGTTCATACCAGCACCGCTACCGTTGCCGTACTCAAGAAAGCAACCGAGCAAGATGTCTTTATTAATCCAAGCGACATCGAAGTCACCTTTTCTCGTGCTGGCGGTCCCGGAGGACAGAATGTCAACAAAGTAGAAACGGCAGTACGCGTCCACCATAAGCCCTCTGGCATTGTGATATCCGCGCGTGCTGAGCGCTCTCAATTAGCCAACCGCGAGCAAGCGATGGTACTTTTACGAGCCAAGCTCGCCGAGCTCAATAGACTTGAGCAAACAGGAAACGTATCAGAAGAGCGAAGAAAACAAGTCGGCACTGGCGATCGCAGCGAAAAGATTCGCACCTACAATTTTCCTCAAGATCGAATCACTGACCACCGCATCAAAGAGAGCTGGAGCAACATTCCTAAGATTCTCAATGGCGACCTTGATCGTATTATCACTGCTCTTCAGGAGGGGCTCAAAGACTCTCCGTCCGCGACATGAACGCACTCCATTCACACCAGGACCCCACCGGAGCTTCACTTCCCGGTCCTCTATTCACGCCTCGTCCTGGATGGGGAGGGCAACTGAATACGTGGCTTCGTTCACATAGCAATACGGTCATAACAACAATTATTCTGATTACTGTTATCGCTCTTACGGCTTCAATTCTTTGGAACCGACTCCCCGCTCGCACCGCCTCCTACGAATCACCTCGCGAGACACCCGTAACCGTGTCCATCGATGTGCTCGCCATTGCCGGTGACGGAGTATACTCCCTTTCGTCGCGTGCAATTGACCTGTACTGCACAGCAAGTGAACCGATCATAAAGCTAGATAGTATTGAACACATTGCGGCCGTCACCATACTCACCAACGACATCGGTAGTCGCAATCTCGCGCCAAATGACGTGCTATCGTTTTCAGTACGCGATCTCCAAGACGCGATATCGTCAGCGCAGCATCTCTCCCCTCGCCAACGAGCGGCATGGGAAAAGCTCCTACAATAGAAATGCTCGAGAGCACAATAAAACCCCTATAACTAGGGGTTTTATTGTGCTCATGGCGATGCTTACTCTTGAGGTGCTGCGGCTTCGCCATCAACTGACTCACCCTCATCCGCTGGCTTCTCTTTCTTAATCTCTTCGACTGCAGTTACGTCGGTCGTTGGAGCAGCCAATTCTGCTTCGAGTTCTGCTTCAGACTTCGGCTCCTGAACCGTTGCAACGACATCACCTGTTTCTGCGGTGAAGGTCACATCGGCGACCGCAAGGTCAGCAATCGTTATCTGGTCTCCAAATGCCTTCAATGAACTGATATCAACGGTAATTTCGTGTGGCAAGTTTTGAGGAAGTGCCTCTACCTCGAGTTCATTTGCAATACGAACAAAGATGGCCTTGAGATCCTTAACCGCTAGACTCTCTCCGATAAACACCACGGGTACCATCGCCTTGATCTTCTCCGTGAGAGACACCTTATAGAAGTCAGCGTGTAAAATTGCGCCCGTCAAGAAGTTACGCGCAACGTCCTTGATAATCGTTGGATATGAATCCTTTCCGACGTTCAAATAAATGAGTGTCGATTCACCTGCCTGACGAAATGCCTTCTCAAAATCACGAACTGGCACCTGAAGGTTGAGAGCTTCCTGGCCCTTACCATACAGTACAGCTGGGAGGATGCCTTCTGCTCGCATATGCTTCACGCGACGCCCAACAACTTCACGTGGCTCCGCGGATATTTCTAACTTTGTCTGAGATTTTGCTTTTGCCATCATTGCAAGATCCTTTACTTTCTTCGCGGCTCCGAAGTGCCGTGAAGACCATAAGGTATCTGTAGTAAGTCCGCATACTATACTAGAGAACCAGCTAAAAGACAACCCCCATGACGGGGGCTGTCTTTTCTGCGGATTACGACTTGCGCGGTACTGCCACAAGCCAGCTCACACCACCCAAGATTGCTGGGAGCCAAGCAAATCCGAATGAACAGATCTGTACGGCCCAGAGTGCCCAAATAACGAAATACGCAAGAATGAGTAATGGATACGACCCACGTGTTCGTCCAAACCACATCAAGAATATAGCGAGTCCAAACATAGTAATCCACCACGTCGTCTGTCCGGCACTCGAGCACACATCAAGACCCAAGAATGTACCTATTGCCGCCTCTCGATCGCTCGTTGTCACAAGAGCAATTTCTGAACTAGAACTCGCGACAACACTTGGAGATGGCGATGCAGATTTCGCGATAGTTTTATTTATCACTGGAACTGGTGTTGCCGCTGTCTGCACGCTTGTAAGCATAGAAGCAGAGCTGGCGGAAAATACATTTACATTCGTAGGATCCAAGAGTAAGGAGTCGCTTGTGATAATAATGCTAGCACTTCCAGCAGCCTTCACTCGAAAGGCAATAGTACCAAGAGTTTTTGCAGTTGTTAGACCACCTGGGAAGCCTGCAGTTCTCACCAAGAGTCCGCCTACATTGTCTGTAACGCTATAGCCTGGCTGAGTAAGTGGAAGCCATTCATCGCCAAATGTAAACTTCTGCACCTCAAGAATATCGGCTGGGAAGCTGATTTTTGCTTTGACCGTGGTGACCTCTGAGCCGTTAGGTATAATCTGCACACTCACTGTCACTGTCTGTCCTGGTGCTACGGACTTAGCCGCTGGAGAAAGAGTGATCGTGCTCGAGGAAGCGGATGCCGATGAGCTACTACCCAGCGACAGAGCTAGCACCACAAGAAATATGGATAATTTTTTCATAGTCGTAGAGTAGCTAGAGCGTCCAAGCGGCAATCATGAGATTGAAGTCAAAGATATCAACAACGCCGTCATGATTGAGATCAGCACGCGTATCAGTTGGCCTTGAACCCCAGTTTGCAATCAGGATATTGAAGTCGAGTAAATCAAGCAGGCCATCGCTATTGATATCCGTCGAACCAGTCGGCGTTCCCGACGGTGTTGGGGTTAGGGTAAGAACTGATCCCCCGCCTCCGCCGCCTCCACCGCCGCCACCTCCCCCACCGCCGCCTGATGGCGGAGGTGTTGGGGTTGGGGCTGGGGTTGCCACGGTGCCACCAATACCGCCGTTGCCCGTGATGACTCCTGTTTGGATAGTGCCTTCGGTGGTTGAAGCAATCGCTCCTAGCGCCGATGCGCTAAAGGCGGCAATAATCGCTAAGCCGAGAACTGTTTTTGGTACGTAGAATCTCATGGGCTTTAGTTGCTCTTGATACCGTAGCTGGTCGAGTACGATCCAGAAACGGTGCTCACTGGTACCTTGGTCTGTACCACGATCTTAATTTGACGTCCAGCAGTGTTGGCATCGAGGTCGCCCGTTAATACCATAGGACCTGCGTAGTTGAGTGCGCTAGTGATACTGATTGCTGTGCCAGGAGTACTCGACTGTGCTGAGTAGAAGCGCATGTTACCTGCCGCCAAGAGCGTGTTAGCGCCACTGACAAAGTTATCAAACTTCATCGACAAGCTTGCCTCAGTACTTGGTACCGTCACCATAAACTCCCACTCCCAACCATTTGCATAGCTATCATCGGCAGTTGCGAGCGTCTTGGTCGCGCCGATCGATGTCACCGCGAGCGATACCGCGCCCTCGGCTTCGATGATCGCAACCGTGTTACTCACGGAGCTGATATTATCACTCGCATCGGTTGATTTTGCAGTGAAGCTATTCGTTTCATTCTGCGTGAGACTTACCACCACCGACCAGCTGGTCTGTGTCATAGGTACAACTACAGTTGCAACCGCAGTCGAGCCATTATACACAGTCACGGTCTGTGATCCACTTTCTGCCGTCACCGTACCCGATACGGTATAGGTATTGGCGTTGATCGTCGTACCCGTGGTAGTGATGACCGGAGCCGTCGGCGCTGTCCCGTCTGCCGCGGCGGCCGATGTCGTAAATGTATTATCACCTGAAGTCGTACTAATACCCGTCGCATCCTTGGAAATCACGCGGAAGTGATACTCGGTACCGGTCGCAAGACCTGTCAAAGACTGACTATGCGAAGTTACTGCTGTTGCATTCAGCGTTGTCGTTGATCCATAGCTTGAAGTCACGCCATACTCAACCTGCGTATCTGATGCTTCGTTGGTTGCCCACGTGATTGTTGCACCTGAAGTTGTAATTGCTCCTGCCTGAATATTGGAGACGATAGGCGCTGTCGTATCGAGTGTCGATACCGATGTGGTGAATGTAGCGTCATCGGAGATCGCCTCAATACCCACTCCATCGATTGAACGTACGCGGTAGTGGTACTCAGTACCTGCGGTAAGTCCCGTCAAGCCTTGGGCGTGACTAGTCGCCGAACCACTTGTTGTTACGGTACTGCCGTACGATCCCGTGAGGCCATACTCAACGGTTGTGGTTGTGGATTCATTGGTCGTCCACTGAATAGTCGCTGTTGTCTGAGCGATCGATACCGGCTGAATACTAGAGATGACTGGCGCTGTAGTATCTGCTTCCATGATGGTAACCGTCGAACTTGCTGCACTGATGTAGCCTGCAACATCGGTCGA
Organism: Minisyncoccota bacterium; assembly: GCA_017992005.1. Classification (GTDB taxonomy): domain Bacteria; phylum Patescibacteriota; class Minisyncoccia; order 2-02-FULL-40-12; family GWA2-44-9; genus JAGOPO01. The sequence goes on along the minus strand of JAGOPO010000016.1, from coordinate 6,697 downwards.
TGTTGCCGAAAAGCTGTTTGGTAATCCCTGAAGAAGTGGGCTCGTGAACGACCAGTCTGTTTCACCAGCAGGGAGAGAAAGCGATCCTACCACGGTGCCACTTCGGGTGATTGTTATCACACGAGTGCCATCGGCTGGTAGGTCGGCGCCGGCAGTACCAGTGAGAGTGTACTGGTCAGCGTCTACGGTCGCGACTCCTGTTGTGATTACTGGAACAGCTGGTGCTGTCGTATCTCCTACGGTCGTTGCTTCAGTAATAGTGACACTCGTGCTTGCCCCGCTTGCATTGCCAGCTACATCCGTCGCAGTTGCTGTAAATACGTTTCCCGCAACTTGATTGAGTGCCGTCAAGATAGACCAGCTCGTCTGCCCAGCAGGAACCGTTACCGATCCGACCAAGGTTGCGCCGTTGTAGAGAAGTACAGTGCGAGCACCACCATCATCTGCAATAGTACCGGCAATCATGTACTGATCAGCATCGATTGTAGCGTCGCCCGTGGTGATAGCTGGAATAGCTGGTGCTGTTGCATCAGCGACTACCAGAGTCGTGAATGTGTTATCTCCCGAAACTGTTGGATTACCCAGAACATCTAAGGAAAGGATGCGGTAGTGGTACTCCGTCGCCGAGATGAGACCCGAGAGCGCTACGCTGTGACTGGTGAGATCTGCCACGCCATCTGCTGTGGTAAACGCACCATAGGCCGACGTGGTTCCGTACTCAATGCGTGATGTTGCAAGCTCATTTGTTGTCCAAATGATCGTTGCACCTGTTGCCGTGATACTCGTTGCCTGCACGCTTGAGACAACCGGTCCAGTAGTATCAGGAGTTGCCGTAGTGAATGCCACATGCGCGGACACGGTCATAGTGTTGAGCTGCGCAGAAGCATCCTGACATCGCACGTAGTAGCTGTATGCCGTTGAAGAGGTAAGCCCGGCCAACGACACGCTGTGTGAAGTACCGCCCGTGGTCGTGAATGCGGTCATACCACCAAATGCAGAGTCAGTAGCTCCATAGCGGCAGGTAGCATTTTCATCAGTCGTCACTGAAAGCACCGCGCCCGTCGTAGTAATGGTTCCCGCAGTAAACGAGTTCACAACAGGAGCAATGGTGTCGATCTGAGTCGTGAAGTAGGAAATAAAGTTTGAAAGCAAACTATTCGTGGCGACATCAGTAACTGCTGCTGGCTTCACATTAATCCGATATTTTGTCCCGTATGTAAGACCCGTGTACGCCATACGCAAGGTACTGCCGCTCAATGAGGCACTCGCCGTCATCGACACATTTGTAGCATCATTCACCAATGCGATCCTCGCAGAATTCAGTGAAGTCACTGGCTCATCGAAGGTCAATACCGCTGTTCCATTGGCGATTGCAAAATTTGTAGCGCCATTAGAAGGTGCCGACGTCAGTGGCTCTGGGCGCGTTGTGTCCCAGATGAACACCATCGTGTCAAAAGCGCTATTGCCTGCATTATCAGTCACCGTCAACGTAAGCGTATAGGTACCGTCAGTATCAGCTGAAATATCGGTATCCACGCCAACGCCTACCCCGCTTGGGTTTGAATAGGTAACTGTACCAGGCCCAACATATGTCCATGCATAGGTATTCACTCCCGAACCAGCATCAGACGTTGCAGCTCCTTGTGGCGCAACAGCAGTATTCACTTCACGATCAACACCTGCATTCACAGTCGGCGCAGTGCGATCAATGAGCACCGATGAAGAATCGTCGACTGTTGTCTCGGTGATTCCCGTGTTCGCCACTGGAAGTGCATCATCGGCATAGGCTATCGAGAAGCCCACGGCGCCTTCAGTGTCGGTGACTGACATCACGCGATGGACGGTCCAGTTGTTACCCGATGGAGCATCGACGGTGGCGGCAAAACCCTGAATCGTCACTGTTGGCGTTGCAATGGTCTCGCTTGAGGTAAAGGTAATAGTTACCGTATCCCCTGTTTTTGCAAAAGTTCCTGCTGGTGCGTTCGCGTTGTCAGACTGAATATGAATCGAGCTCAATAATGGAGCTACACCATCGACGGCAGTAACGGACACAGGCGTTGGCGCTTCGACGCCATTAAGATCAGTGAAGGTGCCTGAGTTCGTGAATGTAACCAATGGCTCCGCACCGGTTCCCAGAGCGGGAGCATAGGTAAGCGTCACAACACCTGCACCCGTTTCACTCGCCGCAGAAGAAGTTGTGCCAGCTACAGAAAATTCGCTACCACTCCCATTCACCGTTACACCATTGAGATCTTCTGAGAATGTCGCAGTTGCTGTCGTGGTAGATGTGGTAATGGCCGAAAGGAGAACTGGACCCGCGGCATCAGTTGAAGTCTGCGAGAATGTCGAGAGTGCATTCCCTGCGAGATCAGTTGCTGAGCCAGCGCTATACGCAACGACTTTAGCATCTGTCCCCGTTACACCACCGGCAACGGTAAGAATAATCGTATTGTCGTTTGCTGTTCCCGTCGAGAATGTTGCCGCAGAACCGCTAATGGTGAAGGTCGCTCCAGTAAAACTGGAATCCTTGACCTCGTCATCAAATACGACCGTTGCGGTCTCGACTTTTCCATCTGCATTCACATCAGTTGTCGTGATGCTCGTGACCAGCGCAGTAACAGTATCGATTTTAAACGATGAGAGCGTGAGCGCAGAGCTTGGATTTCCCGCGGCATCTGTAACGACAATCGTGCACGCACCGTAGATTCCGTTGGCAAGAGAAGCAAGGGTAATCGTGTTGTTCCCAGCAACTGCACTCAGAGTTGCGCTGCTGCAATCACCGCCATAGGAGATACCTCCGCCAACACTCGCAGGAAGCTGCTTGATCGAACTCACACTGAACGTGTAGTCGGGCGTTGTGTCGTTGGTCGGTGTCGGGACTGCCGTCACCTCAGCAAGAGTTGGCGCCGTGGTATCCCACGCAAACTGTGCCTCATCGAACGCGACATTCCCCGCCACATCGGTGACAGTCAACCGCAGTGTATAGGTACTGTCTGCATTCGCCGAAACATTCGTATCTTCTGCGGAACCCGTACCAAACGTGATGACTCCAGCTCCCGCCTGCTGAGACCATGCGTAGGTGGCAATCGTTGAGCCAAGATCACCTGCAGTAGCATCCTGGAACGTCAAAGCATTTACTTCTTTATCGGTACCCGCATTCACCGACGGTGCTGTCTGGTCGACAGTAAACGTCGTGGCGCTTACAGCGCCAGTAGTAGCGTTCCCTGCATTATCGGTGATAACTGCAGTAAAGGTAATGACATCGACTTCGGAAAAACCTGCCAGTGCTTCCAGCTGAGCATCGGTAAGAGCAATAGTGCGACTCCCACCAAGATCACCCACCAAGATAGTAGCCGCCGAGCCAATATCCTCAAAAACGCCATCGGCCTCTGCGCGAAGCTGGATCGTACCACCAGGAAGAGATGTGTCGTTAGCGACGGGAACAACCACATTAACTCCCGTATTGGTAGAATTCCACCAGAGAGGGACTACCGTACCACCAGTTACCGTGACAGAACCCGTCGTAAATGCGCTTGGCGATGTCGTGTCGACAACGATTGCGCGTGTAACTGCGAGGTTGGCCGTAGGGCTAAGCGTGGAGTCATTACCCGCGACATCCTCTACAGTCGCGCCTGTAAGCGAGCTCACATCCAAGTCAGTTGCGTTCTCGGATGCGCTTACGGCATAAGCACAAGAAACTGCCGTTTGATTTGAAAAAGCTGGGACCGTGCAGGTGCCACCCGTATTAAAGGTCACCAAGAGTCCCGCATTCGAACTCACTGCTTCGCTGAAGGTCAGCGTAGCATTGATAGAGTCCCCAGCATTGTAGAACCCATCAGAAGTTGTTGACGTGATCGCAACCGTGGGGAGTGTAGTATCAACTGTAATGATCTGCGAATGCGTTGTTTCTACATTATGAATTCCCACAGCATCCACCGCTTCATCTTCCGAATACCATTCGAGCGTGTTTGATCCCTCAAGCGCAGCAAAAGGAACCGTGTATGTATTCCACGATCCCCCGTTCCAACGATACTTAGTGCCACCGCTGAGACAGCCACTACCGATAGCACCGTCAGCGCAAGTCAGCGTTACGGTTGGGGTTGTTACGTACCAGGAATTAAGGCCATCTGGAGCAGAAGGAACTAAACCAATAGAAGTAGTCGGTGATGTATTGTCAACGACAAAGTCAACGCTCGAAGTATCGAGACCAGTGACCCCATCATTAATGCGCATACGATAGGTATTGCCATCAGCAAGCGCGCCAACCAATGTTGAAGACGTACTCCAAGAATATGTTCCGAGTGTTGCATCAACCGGAGATGCGACGAGCTTATTGTAGTTTGCACCGCTGTCAGTAGAGAGAACAATAGAAACGTTATTACTGCCCCCTGGAATGGTAGTTGCATTCCACGTTATGTTCTGTGTACCACGCCACTCAACGGGAGCGCCATCTGGCGAGACAAGACTGAATCCCGTTATCGTTGCCTGCGCGCTGCCGACGCCAGCGAGCAAAGCGATCATTGATACTACGAACGCTTTCGCTGTCCATCCAGTCACAGTGCGAGTATTCACGGTGTATGTTTTCCAGCCACTGAGCATAACGCAAAAGACGTCACACAAAATCGCTGAGATTAGTTAGTCATAGATTATTACCACACCGACTTTATTTCACAATCGTGACGAGTTCTATTTCTGTGACATAAACAGTCGCGTCTTCTGCGCGACGAGGTCGCGGACGTGCTCGTCGGCGCGAGCGAGTAGCTTGTAGGGGGTTGTTTGATCAGGTTGAGCGTCGAGCGTTTCTGTAATTCCCTTTTGATAAGCCACGCGGAGTTCTGTATTGAAATGCACATTGGTTATTCCTGTCCTTATGGCGTCCGCGATCATATCGTCAGCAATGCCCGACGCTCCGTGCAACACAATTGCCACATCAGGAACTGCATTCAGCACTGTGCGGAGGTGATCGAGATCAAGTGATTCTTTTTGATCCGTTACAATGCCATGAATATTTCCAAAGACTACAGCTAGACGCTCTACTCCCGTGCGACGCACAAAATCTTCTGCTTGCTCGGGCTTTGTGAAATCACTCGAGCTAATAGCGATGCTCTTTTGCATCTCACTTGAACCTCGCATTACGCCGAGCTCGCCTTCTATCATATAGCTCCCTCGCTTTGACTGTGCATACTGCCACAAACGACGCGTCTCGATCACATTCACGTCATAGGGAAGCGAGGCGCCATCAAACAGCACCGTATCGTACCCCGCATCAATAGCGGCCCTGCAGGCATCAAACGACTTAAAGTGATCAGCATTCAGAAACACGGGGAAACCCGAAGCTTCTCGGATGGCCCGCACGAGGGCTACCGCAGTATCAAGGCCAAGAAATTCGGCCTCGCCCGGGCTTGTACCGACCATCACGCATGGCGCTCCGCCAATCTGCGCTCCTTCCACAATCGCACGCAACACATCTGCCGTCGCAAAGTTGAAGTGGCCGATTGCCCAGCCCGCATGTCTCGCTTGCAAAAAATATTCCTGAAGCGATTTCATGACAGATCTATGAAGCCAGTAACCAAATTCTCTTCGATCAGTGAATGCATGCGCTCTCGTCCCATGTATTCGACAAAGATCTTGTTCCAGAGTGATTCCTGTTGATGATACAAAAATTGTGAGTTAGACCCATGCACGACAGTCATAAGAAGGTCGATAAGATCAAAACTAATGAGCTCTTGCCTCCCCGATGCAACACTCATTATTTCCGCGCCAACAAAATCCAAGCCACTCCACCAGCCCAGATCAAGCTCCCCTGTATGCGTCCCTAGGATTCGAGAGAGTCTTCCGATATCTTCCTCTGCTCGCCACCAGTGATCGGCCTCCGGATTCACATGAGGCTCGAATAGTCGAAAGTCATCCGGATTGTCCTTGGTAAGATAGCGCTGCACAATGCGCCACGTCATCTTACCATGGTCAGGCGCAGTGCCCGATGGTACATCTCCCCGAAGCAAGCTTTTGAATGTCGCGGCAAAATCTTTTTCGTCGCGATATCTTCGGAATAGACTAGCGTAAAATGGCACCTCATGAAGATAGTGCAGAATGAGCGTGAACACTTGTAGGGTTGCTCCCGGTTTTGTGATATCGATTGGCACAATGAATATCACGCCAAATTCTTTGAGGTGAGATACGTTGTGATACTTCTTCGCCATATATTTTTCGGCTACATGAACCCATTTTTCATCCAAGATCAGATGCTCAACATCACGCTCCTCAAAATCACTTGCCGTGAGCTCTCCATATGCAACATCGAAGAATTGGTGCATCCACTCCTGCGTTTGAGAAAATCTCAACGACGCCATCACCGAAGCAAAGCCTTCCTTCTCAAAAAGCTCACCGATACTCGAGTAGCCAAAGTGATCCAATAAATTCTTAGGTGGATATTTTTCTAGCATTCGCATCGCTACCTCGTGTTTTATAAAAAGCCCCTTGGGCGGCGTGAACACCTTCGAAATAACGGAACAGAGTTGCTGGCACGCCACGGTCGGATTTGATAAGTCAGGCTTTCCGAGCATTCGATAGAGGTGCCCGTCGAGGTGTGTCGTTCGCTCCGCCAGCACACGCTTCACATCTTCCGCTGAATCGCTCGATGACAAACCCAACCCAGCAAGCGTTCGCTCAATAGTGATCTCGATCTGCCGCTGAATAT
>JAGOPO010000031.1 GCA_017992005.1 Minisyncoccota bacterium | reverse complement strand
TTGTCCCGCCACAGAACACATAGCGCAGGTTGCTTCTGTGCTGGCGGGCTCGCGCGTGCTTCTTGGCGCACAAGATATTGATATGGAGGTTGGTGTCGATCAGCTTACATCCCTGGGGGTTTCCTACGTGATCGTTGGACATAGCGATCGTCGTTGGAAGCTGGGTGAGTCTGAAGAGGTGGTCGCCCGCAAGCTACGTGCGGTTTTGGCTTCGGGTATGACGCCGGTGCTTTGCGTAGGGGAGCGTACGAGCGATGAGGACAGGGATGCGGTCGTCGATGCCCAGCTTGCTTCTGCGGTCGGCGACCTTTCTCAGCAGGAACGTTCAGCGTGCCTCGTGGCGTATGAGCCGGTCTGGGCGATTAGCACAAGTGACAATGCTCGTCCCGATACGCCCGAGCGTGCATCAACAGTTGCGCGCCATATTCAAGAAACGTGGGGACCTAAAGCGGTGCTCTATGGATGGTCGGTAAGTCCAGAGACGATGGGTGGGTTTTGGTCAGCCCCTGCTATTGATGGAGTATTGGTCGGTAAAGCAAGTACCATTCCTGCTTCACTCGAGCGATTCCTGGGTATTATTTCAACCTCCCCTCCTCATGCGAACAATTAGTCAGCTACCATCTATTCAGGGAAAAATAGTTTTTCTTCGTGCAGATTTTGATGTTGCCGTTGATCCAATGGGCAACGTGCAAGAAGAGTTTCGTATCGCACGGCAGCGCCCAATGATTGAGCATCTCCTCAAGGCAGGAGCGCGCATTGTGATCGGATCTCATATCACCGGGGTATCTTCCTTTGAGACCATTGTAAAACAGCTCGAACACCATCTTGGCCTTCCCCTCAAGCTTTGTAAATCGTTTGATGAAGTCGGAGCCTTTCTTACCACGACTGAACCAGTAGCGCTTCTGGAAAACCTTCGTCTTAATGCGGGCGAGGAGGCAAACAACGAAGCATTCGCGGGGCGTATCGTGGAAGGATGTGATTACTACATCAACAATGCATTTGCCGTGTGTCATCGCCCGCACGCATCTATTGCGCTTGCCCCGCTTGTCATTCCTAGTTTTGCAGGACTTCTTGTGGAGGAAGAAGTGTCTCGGCTTGAGCATATTCTGACGACACCAAAAGAAGGGAAGCTTATTATTATGGGAGGAGCAAAGGCGTCAACCAAGGTCCCTGTAATCCAGTACCTCCTTGATCGTTCTGATCATGTTGCTGTTGGTGGTGTGCTTGCGAACGACATCCTCAAAGCCCAGGGGCGCGATATTGGTACTTCCCGTGTCGATGATGATGCTGTCGGACTTGCGTCTGCGCTCAATGTGCACGACCCGCGTCTTGTGGTTCCGACAGATTTCGTTGAGCATGAAGGAGCTATTTTGGATATGGGACCTCAGAGTGCGCGCGTTGTCGCTGATCTGTGCAAGAGTGCGTCACTGATTGTGTGGAATGGTCCACTGGGCATTTTTGAAAACCCAACCTATCGTCATGGAACGGCAATCATCGCGCGTGCGATCGCAGAGAGCTCCGCGATGAGTATTGTTGGTGGAGGCGATACTGTTTCGTCGATTAGGACTTGTGGGTTTGAACTGTCTGCCTTTGATTTTGTTTCAACCGGTGGCGGCGCTATGCTGGCGTTTTTGGCGGGACAGCGACTTGCGGGTTTGGACGTGCTAGGATATCGACCATGACAGATGTGTTTCTTATCACAACCGATGGAGGGTCGCGCGGCAATCCTGGAGCGGCAGCTACGGGGTTCACGCTACGTGGTCCTGGCATCTCGCCCGTAGCGCGAGGGCGCTATATTGGCACCGCAACCAACAACGTCGCCGAGTATACGGCGCTTTTGGACGCGCTAGCAGAGTTGTTATCACAGATTGGCACCCAGGGCGCACAGCATGCATCGGTTCAGATTCGTACTGACAGCGAATTAGTCGTTAAGCAGGTTAATGGCATTTACCGTGTTAAAGACCCGACACTCAAGCAGCTATTTATGAAACTCTACGATGAGCGGAAGAAGTTTGCATCTGTAGAGGTGATCCATGTCCGTCGCGAGTTTAACGTCGAGGCAGATGCTGCGGTCAACGAAGCTCTCGATGCGCATGAGAAGTCCCAGCGTGCGATGAAGTAATGTTGATAGTGAGCACTACGCGGTTGCTATTTTGGTGTATACTTTTGGTATGGTATTAGAAACTACTCCAACACCACCTGCCAATGAGATGGATCGCGTCCTTGTCTCAATGAAAAAATCATACGCCATGTATGATGAGCTTGAGCAAAAAGCAAAGCAGGATGAGATGTCTGATACGGAGCGAGCAATTTACGAGCGCATGCCAACTATGATTCAGGAGGCGGAGCTTAAGCTTATCACCAAGCATCCTGAGTTTAATGAGGCGTACGCCGATATTCTTCAGTACAAAGAGCGGGTTCATACGCTGCATGATATTGTATCGCTCCGTCGTGAGCTTATTCGCGTATTGGCTACTGTTGGCGAGTTGGCCGACCAAAAAGATGAAACAGAAAAGTACGAAGGACACATGAACGAGCTCCGACAGCTCCGCGATGACTTTGAAGATCGCATTAATATTTTCAAAAAGAAGTGGCCACGAGGAGGGGAGTTACCAGAGATTGTTGAGCGTACTCGAGATACATTGGCTGGTATATTTGCGGATGAGGTGTCCGATGATGAGGCATTCGCTCGATCAATTGAAGAAGTTGTTGAAATTTCTGATGATGCAATTTCACCGGCGCGCTCGACCGAGACTGCCGAGATTGAACGTCCCGATCTTGAGTTTACTCCGATTCCTGAACATGGAGAGAAGCCCGAGGTAAGGTTGTCAGCGGTTCGCGAACCGTACTTGGAGGCGAAGCGTCAGTATCGTGACATTCAACATACGTTGACCGAAGAAGAGCGACGCGAGTTCAGAAGTAAGCTCGCAGTGTTGGCCTCTTCTGTACGCCAGGCGGAGGATCGTCACTATAATGCGTTTTTTGCTGATGAAATTTCTCCGATTCCTGCCCCGACACCCGCACCTTCGCCCATGGCGAGCCTAGCTTCAGCGTCCATGCCAACTCCGACGCTTGCCCGTTCTCGTATGGGCGGTAAAGTTTCTGGTTCCGTGTGGCGTCGTGTGGCTTCTGGTCTTGCCTCGTCACTCAAACTCAATGACGAATAATCCTATCGTGCCTGAGGTCCTTGCTCAGGTTCCTGTTCCTGTGCCTCGCTACCATCAGCGAGCGGTATTGGCTAGCGTCTCGGTGCCAGATGTGAGGCCTCTCACCCGTGAAGAAGTTCTTTCTCAAGCTCGTCAAATGCGTTCAACGATCTTGATGAATCCTAGCGGACAATCTTCCCAGCAGTTGTTTGAGATTGATCAAACGATTCGAGAGGTTTCTAGTATTCCTCGCGTTGTACCAACGCGTCCTGGCACGCCCGAGCGCCCCGAGGTGGCAGCATTGCGCGAAGCGCTTGCTCGCGCCCAAGAATTATTACGCGAACTCGCTGATCACCCAACCCTAAAACAGAAATAACCTAGTATTCGTATGCCAGACATCGCAACGACTCAAGAAGAAATTATACGAGATTTAGAATCCGCAGTGGACGGAACAGTGGGAAGTATTGATACGCTACAAGAACAACGACGTATCGCGCGAGAAGCTATTGTGCGCATTCGAGAAATAGCGGCTACTGCTCATCGGGCTTCTGCAAAGGGGCAAGTAGGGCAAGGGTCCATTTCTCCTCGCGATGTCGAGGCTGAGGTGCGCGCCATAAAAGCTCGGCTTGGTATATCATAATTACTCTTCATGAAACTTCACGATCTTATGGTTCCCGTGCCCCACTATCAGAAGGCTCCTCGAGCTACTCTTGCTTCCGCCGAATCGATTCCTATTCACGACGAGTCGCTCGATGTATTGCATCAGGCTCAGGAGATGCCCGAGCAGCGCGTGGAGTCGGCAAAAAGTATTGAGGAGCTTCAAGATGTCGTGCGCGTAGCGGCACAGGAAGGCATTTATCAGGCACCCGAAGCGCAAGAAGAAATACGTGCAGTAGAAGAGAAGGCGAATGAAGATATGCGCGTATCCGACTCGAGTGCTTCCAAGACCGAGAAGCTTCGTCGGGCAATCGATGCGCAGCTTGAAGGGATCGATAATCCAGAAGAAAGAGAGAGGCTCGCAGGCATTCGCGCCAAACAGTTGCGCAAGTTGGAAGTACTGCAAAAAGGAAAGAGAGAGCGCACCGTTGTGGAGTCTGTGCCCGAGGAGGAGCGTGTTGAGCTTCAAGTTCCAGAAGCCAAGTCTGTGCTTGACGAGAATATGGAGAGTGTCACCGGGGAGATCGAATCCCTTTTAAAGATTATTGCGGTACAGGGGGCAGTTGTAGAGCAATCCATCTTGAAAGATGATCGTGAGCGAGCGTCACAAGCAGCAGCGGCATTGGCCCATGGTATTGCTAATGCACTTGATCAGCTCGAGGTATTAACTAGTCAAAAAGAGGGTGGGGAGTATGTCGAAGTTGTTGCTCAAGCTAGAATGCGCCTAGAGAAGGCATCCGAACTAGTTCAGAGATGGTTAGCACTTGAAGACCGAACGGCTACGATAGATGGGACTCATCTGGAGGACGATCACGATTCTGCCAATGTGGAGCAGGTGGCACGCCTCCGAGAAATTGAGCGACGTCAGGCGCTTGAGATAGAGCGAC
>JAGOPO010000015.1 GCA_017992005.1 Minisyncoccota bacterium | reverse complement strand
GCCGTAACGACTGAATTTGGGAAGCGAAAGGCTCAGATGGTTGATTTGATCAATCACGGCAACGGCTATAGTCGCCTCGTCTGGCACATGCCGACGCGCGCATTCCTCGGTTTACGCAGTATTTTGATGACCTCAACCAAGGGTACAGTTGTTATTAACTCGATTTATCTCAAGCATGAGGGTATGTGGGATCTCCCTCCTCGCGAACGTACAGGCGCGTTGACAGCATCCGAATCCGGAACGGCAGTCGCGTTTGGCCTTGATATTGCACAGGGGAGAGGGACGACATTTGTCGCTCCTGGCACCGACGTCTATGAGGGTATGATTATCGGTCAAAACGCGCGTCGTGAGGATATGGAAATCAATGTCGCCAAGGGAAAGGCACTGTCCAACATGCGCTCAAAAGGCAGTGACGGCATTACGGTACTTGCTCCTCCAGTTATTATGTCACTAGAGCAGGCTCTCGACTGGATTGAAGATGATGAGCTTTTGGAGGTTACTCCAAAAGATATTCGTCTCCGTAAGCGTTTCCTTACCAAAGTCGACCGCGACCGCAATCGTCGCCGTGCTATCGATGATGGTTCCCAGCAGAAGTAGTCCTCGACATTCTCGAAATTGATGGTACAATAGTGCTTTGCACCTTTCCAAGGAGGTTTTTGTGAGACTGAAGAATCTTATTCTTGTTCGACACGGAGAGAGCGAGGGCAACGTCGCTTATGCGGCAAGCGCGCAAGGCGATGACTCTCATTTCACGGATGCACTGCAAGCGCGACACAGTTCATCGTTGCGACTCACGGAGCGAGGAGTGAAGCAGGCACAGGATTCAGGAGAATGGATTCGCAGAAACAACGATCGCGGCCGTTTGCACGGATACATCGTCGCCGATTACGTGCGCGCCTTAGAGACTGCTGCTCATCTTGATCTTCCGAATGCGCAATGGGAGCGAACATTTCAGTTGCGTGAACGCGATATGGCGTTGATGGACGGTATTTCAGTCACTGCACGCAAGGAGCGCTATCCACGCGAAGTCATGGAGTGGTCGAGGCATGCGTTCTACGCATATCCCGCAGGAGGTGGTGAATCGATGGCGCAGCTGTGCCATCGATTGAGCACATCCATGTTGCCAGAGCTTGAATCTCGATACAAGAACGAAAATGTGATCCTGGTAACGCATGGGCACGTGATTCAGGCGCTGCAAGTCTTGATTGAATGTTTGCTGCCAGATGAGTTCCATGAACGCATGATGGCGGCAGGTCTGAACGACTACGTTCGCAATGGGCAAATCACGTGGTATTCGAGAGAGGAGCCCGAAGGCCGCTACCCCGTGAGTGATGTCGATGTCTGGGTGCGTAGAGTCGTGCCAACAAGCCCCCAGTTTGATACGGATTGGTTGTCCGTTCCACAGCATCGTACGTGGTCCAACGAAGAACTTCTCAAGGTTCTTGCTCAATCGTAGATCAGCGACGTACACCTCGTATCAAAATGCGAGGTGTTTTTTATAGCTTATTGACCTTGCGTTCATATTTTTCTGCTTCGAGGCACACGCGCTCCATGTAACGCACTGCTTCAACAGGGTACTTACCAATGGCTGACTCTTCTGAGAGCATGACCGCATCGGCGCCTACCATGATGGCATACGCGATATCGGTAACTTCTGCTCGTGTGGGGGTCGGGTTTTCCACCATGCTCTTGAGCATTTCCGTGGCAACGATCACTGGTTTGTGATGCTTCTTGCACGCGCGAACGACCATTGCTTCGGCAAAGGGGACTTGTTCGAGAGGGATGCTCAACCCTAAATCGCCGCGTCCAAGCATGACGGCATCAGCGACTTCTGCAATTTCATCAATGGCATCGAGCGCTTCTTTTCGTTCGACTTTTGCCATGACTTTCGCGGTCCCGCCTCGTTGCGCAATTTCCTTTTTTAATTGAAGTACATCATTTGCTGATCCAACAAATGACTGACAGATATAGTCAACCTCATTCGTGAGGCCAAATGCAAGATCCATAAGGTCCTTTTCGGTGATGACTTCGGTTGCTGTTGCATCAAGATGATGCGTTGCACCCGTTTGTACGCGTGGACCCGAAAGGTCTTGAATGATGGGTATGTGCTTGTCTGCGCTCTTCGCTGCAGCTCGAACATGCGAAATAAATGTCGCATGCATCTCATGCGTGCCATGGCTAAAATTGAGCCGAGCAACATCCATGCCGGCTTCGATGAGCTGTGTAAGGGTTGCAACTGACTGTGATGCTGGACCAATGGTGCAAACTATTTGTGTTCGTGATGGCATAGTCGTGATTATAGTAATTCTAAGAAGCGATTATATTTTGCGATTCTCTCTCCGCGTTGGAGGCCTCCCGCTTTGATTCCATACGCTCCAAATGCAAGTGCGAGGTCGACGATGAAGGCATCATTGGTCTCGCCTGAGCGATGCGAAATGATGCATTCAATGCCATGATCGCGGGCGTACTGCATAGCGTCGAGCGTTTCCGAAAGCGTTCCGATTTGATTGGGCTTGATGATGACACCGGAGACGGATTGCGCACTTGAGGCTAGCGCAATGCGGTCTCGATTGGTGACCGTTAGGTCGTCGCCGACAATGAGGCACGTGCCGTCATTGAGACGAGTAAAATCCTCAAACGCCTCCTCGTGGTAGGGGTCTTCAATGTACTGGATCGGGAAGTCTCTCATGAGGCCGCGTAGAGTCTCGGTTAGGTCGCCAGTTACATGCTGGGCGTCATCGTACACATACGATTTGGTAGTGGCATCATAAAATGATGATGCAGCAACATCGAGAGCGAGCTTTATCTTCTGATCGAGACGAAGTTTCTGGGCGACCTCCATAAGGAGTTCGAGCGGACGGCGGATAGATTCGAGATGTGGTGCTAAGCCACCTTCATCGCCGACGTTGGCATTCTGTGTGCCATACTGGCGTGACACCATATCTTTGAGGGCGTGAGACATCTGTGTACCGATCATGAGTGCTTCGTGAATATCCGCAGTCTGAGGAATAATTTTGTATTCCTGGAATGCTACATTTGTGGCGGCATGCTTCCCACCATTGATAACGTTCATGCACAGAAAGGGGGTGGTGCGACTCGGTTTGATCTTCGGCGCCAACGAATGAAGGTGCTTCGCGAGGGGCAGTTGCGTGCTAGCTGCAGCTGCCCGTGCGCAGGCAAGTGAAACGCCAATTGTCGCATTGCCGCCGATATTTGATTTATTTGCGGTGCCATCAAGTTCGATCATGCGTCCGTCAACTGCGCGCTGGTCGAGCGCGTCCATGCCGGTCAACAAACCGCTAAGATTGACATTCACATGCGTCGCTGCTTTCAGGACACCGCGGCCCAGAAAGCGGCTCATATCGCCATCGCGGAGCTCGAGCGCCTCATGAGAGCCGGTTGATGCTCCCGACGGAACGGCAAATGAGCCCGACCCTCCCTCGCAGCTGACCGTGACGTCAAGTGTCGGGTTGCCGCGAGAATCAAGAATTTCTCGTGCGCGAATTGATGTAATGGTAGTACGAGCCATAGCAGTATCGTACCACAGGATGCCGGGTCTCGTATGAACAGTTTGACTACTACGCGTCGATGGTGTATAGTAAAATCTGCACTTTGAGAGGAGAATCCATGACTACTGTTCTTCTGGTTATTGCGATCGTTGCCGTTGCGTTGGTGTTGCTGGCCGCAGTTGTGCGGTATGCGACGAGGACCTTCGAGGTCAAAAAACTCGACCCAGACACGTCGCGTACGTTGAGCGAGACGTTTCGGACCGACATCGTGCAGCAATTTCAGGAGTTGTTCTACTCCATCGATCCGAAGTATAGTCCTGAGTTCTATGGCCGTGAAACGAACTATGGCATTGCGGAGGCGAGAGTGAAAGCTATCTTCCACTCCATTGATGCCACCATCGAGGATGGGTACGATAACGACGTTTTCGATTCAGTCCGTGTTCGTCTGCTTCTTGTCACCACGAACGACATTCGTGAAATGACATACAACTTCATGCGGGGGGCACGGCAAAAGATTGTCCTTGATCTTGCGCTCCGTCTCCGCGTCTGTGGAGTCCCGTCAGACATCGTGGATGATGCCCTCCGCTATCAGGATGAGGCGAGTGGACAGTAGGTAGTGCTCCATAACCCGACATGAAGATGTCGGGTTTGTTTATTGACACAAGTCAGTAAAAACAGTATTATCGCGTAGTTCATTTACAGAGAGGTGGATTGAAGTGTCCCTTGGCCAAATTCTTGAAGCAGTCCTGGTGGTCGCCGTTGTTCTGGGCGTGATAATCATCGGTACCGTGCTGTGTGATCTCGCAATTCGTACGATGAATCGCTACCGGCAAAACGACGATGAGCCACGGCAAACGCTGGATCAGAAGGCGATGAGCGAGGCGATTTCGAAGGATATCAAGGCGTTGGTGTCCCGCATTGCATATAAAACCAATTCGAATACGTACGATGAGCTACCATTGGAGGAGGCATTTCGTCACGCTCGAGGAGTGACGGACGCGGTGGTTGCCATCTATAATCGGTGCAGCGATGCAGGCGAGGTGTATAGCGATGAATTTCAGCCGTGGCTCGATGAAGATATCGAAGTTATGTTTTGTGTCCTCGCGGGGTTGTTCCGCTGGGGTGATCGATTGAGAATCAATGACATCATCATTGAGCGACTTGAAGAACGCGGTGTGCGCCTCGAGTTTCTCGAGGATGCCTACGACACGAGCTCGGCCACGGGACGAGCACCCGAGCAAACAGGGGATCAAGTCGACCCTCACTACTATCCGTCTACGTAATGCTCTAGCCCGGGAATCTCGCATTTTCGGGCTTTGTTGTTTGACGTACACATAAAGTAGATGTATAATAGTGCTTCAGTTCAATTACAACAAAGGAGTCGCACATATGACGCATATGCCGTGGACGATGACATTCACTTTGAGCTTGCTCGGAATTCTCATCTTCGGTATCTTGGTGGTGATCGTCAGAGCCTTGCTCGAGAAAAGTCCTGTGCAGGCGCCATCGCAAGAAACGCCGACCGCGCCCGCGGAGGTGAAAGTGGTTCCGGTCGTGGACGAATCTGAGTCATCGGAGGATGATGAGGCTCGCCTCAAGCGCGAGAGTCGAGCTGCACTCATGCTTCGACTCGCTCGACTGTTCTCAAAGATCGATCCGCAAATGACCTACGAGCCATACCGGCAACTTGATCTGAAGCGTGCCGAGGAGCAAGCAATAGCCATTCTCGCGGCCGTAAACTCGTTTCTGATGGCCGGGTATCTCATCGGAGTTCTCAAAGCCACCAGTCCGATCACTGAGGCGAATCCTCTTCTGAAGAATCGCATCTCCGGTCTGCTCTATGTGGGGCTACGGCAGCAGGTCAATCACTTGCTCAGCGATGAGCTAGAGAAGCTGATAGATGACCCGGTGTTTGTCAAAGAGGCATTCAACCTCTACGATGAGATCAACGACATTCCGAGCCACGTCGGCACGGAAGACTACTTCGAGATCTACGAGACGCACGTCTAAATCGTGCAATGCCCGGAACAACGTGTTCTGGGCTTTTTCTTGACATGGATGTAAATTCGTAGTATCTTGCGTCATTCGTACTTCAACAACTAAGGAGTAGTGATAGTCATGACTACGATCATTTTTATTCTCTCGGCAGCGATGCTGGTTTGCGCCTTTGTTCTGATTTGGAAGGCTGCAGGTCTGACACAGAAAGAGCAGGCTCATGAGCCGGCACCCATGGCGGATGCTAAGCTGAACGAGAAGAGTCGTCCCGTTTCCAATCGTCTCCGAATGCTGCTTGCGAAGATTGACTACCTTGATGAAGAGACGATCTATGACGAGCTTCCCAGCGATGAAGCGCGCATCCATTCGCAGGCAATCACCGCTGAAGTGATGGGCATCTATGATGCTTGTCACAATGTCGGGGAGGTCCATGGGGACTACACACCATGGCTCGAACGACATACAACTGAAATGGTCGTTGTGTTTTCGGGATTGCTCGAGTGGGGAGAGCGGTATACGATCGTTGAGCTGATTTTGGACCAGCTTGAAAGCCGCGGAGTATGTGAGAATTTCTTGAACGCCTCGTTCGACTTGAGCTTTAGGATGGGATTCGCACCCGACCTAACCAAGGAAACGATCGCGGCCTATTACCAGGCCGCGTGAGCTAGTAGCTCGGAAATCATGTATTTCCGGGCTTTTTTGTTGCTTGCTTTTTTGTGGAGACTATGCTATACTTATATTCAGCGTAGGTATCTCGGCAGCCAGTCGCCTCGGCGAAGGGTCTCGACGGGAGGTCGCCCTCACGCAATTATACGTGAAGTGTACCGGTTTGCTCAACGATTTCGTTGATCGAAACGCACACTTCGCAGATGAAATGGCGAACAAGCTTTACATCGGTAACTTGCCTTACAGCACGACCGGTGATGAGTTGCAGCAAATGTTTTCGCAGGCAGGAGCAGTCTCTGAAGCCGTCGTTATGATGGACAAGATGACTGGTCGTTCCCGCGGATTCGGTTTCGTCACCATGGCATCCGATGAGGATGCACAGAAGGCCATTGAAATGTTCAATGGTAAGGAGAACGGCGGCCGCGCAATCGTGGTCAATGAAGCCCGTCCTATGGAGCAGCGTGCTCCTCGTTCTGATCGTGGTGGCTTCGGTGGCGGCTACTAAGCCTCACTGAGCAACTGCAAAAACCCCCTCACGGGGGTTTTTGCTTTCTCTTGTTTGTAGGCGAGAACGCGGTACACTGGTCGCATGCATTTTAATACAAAAATACGAATACTCGAGTTTATCGTTGCAGGTATACTATTGGACCTCGTTGAGAACGCTATCGTTATGCGTGTCACTACGGGTGAGAGTATGGCATTCGCCGAGATGGGAGTTGCGATGTTAGTGATTATTCCGTTTGCGGTGTTAACGGAGCTGGTGATTGACCATCCTCGGTTTTGGCATCGACTCTTCCGTCGCAAGGGGCACAAATTCGATCACTTGGATTTAAACGTATAACCAGATGCTCTTGGTGATTACTGGCAATGGGAAGGGAAAGACTACATCCGCAATCGGGCAAGCTGTGCGCATGGTCGGAGATGGGAAGTGCGTGCTCATGGTGCAATTCATAAAAGGGCCTTGGCGATCTGGTGAAGACGATGCGCAAATGCTGCTGCGTCCTTCGTTTAAAATTATAAAAACGGGACTTGGCTTTGTTGGTATTCTTGGTGATACGCTCCCACGCGCTGAGCATGCTCGTGCGGCGCATGAGGGACTCGCATTGGCATACACCGAGATGATGAGCGGCAAATGGAACGCGCTGATCTTGGACGAGATTAATGTGGCGATGCAGCTCCAGCTCGTCTCGCTTACTGAGGTGCTTTCCTTTTTGCGTGACGTACCGCAGGGCATGGATATTATCCTTACCGGGCGTGATGCGAAGCCGGAGCTTATCGAGCTTGCGGATATCGTGTCCGATGTCACTGAAGTAAAGCATCCCTATCAACAAGGAGAGAAGGGAACAAAAGGAATTGAATGGTGATATGAGTTTCAAGATTCCAAAAAACGATCATAAGTATCGATGGACGAACCACGTGATACGAAAGATGCAGTACTATGGCCTCACGCCTAGTAGGATTTTGCGTGTCATCCGTGCTCCGGAACGCACTGAAGATGGCATTGTTGAGGGCACGATTGCGGCAATGCAAACGGCGGGTACAAAGGCAAAGCCGTGGGAAATTTGGACAATGTGGAAGGAGTTGGGCAAAAGTGAAGGGCCGCTATCCGTCTCAAAAAAGGTCGTCATTACCGCCTGGAGATACCCGGGCGCCTCTCCTGTGCGTGAGCGCGCGCCCATACCGTCTGACATCATCGCAGAGCTGGAACGAGAGGGCGTCTTGGATGAGGAATAATAGTGTGGTATAGTAGGGTTATGTTTAAGGACATATTACAGGTGCCCATCGACCATCAGGTGTGGTACTTCGCGTTGTTCGCGTGGGTGATAGCTTGGAAGGCAATGGCGCTCTGGAAAGCTGCTCATCGAGAGCAGAAGTGGTGGTTTGGGGCGTTTCTCCTAGTCAACACGCTCGGTATCCTTGAGATACTCTATGTCTACGTGTTTTCGGTCGAGCGCAGCGAGAAGGACCCACGCTCTGAGGTGGAGCGTTCCTAGCGCACTAGGATGTCTTCGATTTTCTGAATTTGCGTAACACGCGTCGTTTTGTCTGTGCGTATGTTCCCGCATCCATGGATGCGCGGATGCGCTCGAGGAGTTGATTGAACCAGCGTACGTTATGGAGGGTCGCGAGTCGACCCGCTTCTTCATCGTGTGCTCGAAAGAGAGTGTGCAGCTTTTTTATTGACGCTCGCGACACGAGGAGCTTTCGGTTGTCGTGTGCGTAGAGAGACTTGCGAACGTCGATTGCGCCATCATCGGTGTAGATGCGTGCGTGGCGCGCTTCACGTGTGGGTATCACGCAATCAAAGGTGTCCGCGCCGCCCTCGATAGCATCAAAAATATCCTCGACCGTTCCAATGCCCAGCAAGTGACGTGGCTTGTCATCGGGAAGATGGGGAATAACCGCATCAAGCGTGGAGCGCATCTCGTCTTTACCAAACGAGCCACCGATGCCAAATCCATCGAAGCTCATAGCGCCAATCGTTTTTGCGCTCTGAGTGCGTAGCTTTTTGAACCGTCCCCCCTGCACAATGCCGTACAGCATCTGATTCTGTTTCGTATGCGCATCGAGGCAACGCTGTGCCCATCGATGCGTGCGCTCCATCGATGCCTTGGTGTATGCAAACGGGTGAAGTGGGGATGTGCATTCATCAAACGCAAAGATGATGTCCGCTCCCAGGTGTTGTTGAGTAGCGATGGATGTCTCGGGAGAGATCATGCGCTCCACGCCGTCAACATCAAAACGCGCTCCTTCCTCAGTGAGGGTAACATTATTGCGTTGTGAGGGCGTGCGGACTGGCTGGCGCAACACCTTGCCCACGCCTTGCTCGCGAGCAGCGCCGAGCGAGAATACCTGAAAGCCGCCCGAGTCCGTCATCATCGGCATTGGCACGCCAAGGGTGCGGTGCGCATGTCGCTTGCCCCAAAGGTGATAGGTATTTGAGATTACCATCTGTGTTTTTGTTTTCTTGATATCGCTTGGCGTGAGCGTTTTGACGTGCGCGTGGGTGGCGACGATCACGTAGGCGGGCGTTTGCACAACACCATGCGGTGTTGTGAGTGTGCCTCGTCGCGCGCGCGAAGAACGAGAGCGTTTGGCGATGACAAATGAGGGGGCGACTGATGATTTCATAGCATAATATGATACAACAAAAAGTACGAATTGGCAATTATTGCGCACCGGCCGATGTGCTATGATGAATGGGTATTTCTAACAGTTCAACGATGCCACCCATTACTATTTACTCAACACCAACCTGCGGTTATTGCCAGCAAGCGAAGCAGTATTTAGCGTCAAAGAATGTGCCCTATACGGAAGTGGACGTTTCAATGGATAGAACGAAGCAAGAGGAGATGGTCGCCAAAAGCGGTCAGTTTGGCGTGCCTGTCATCGATGTTGGCGGAAAGATCATTGTCGGCTTCGATAAGCGCAAGCTCGATGAATACGCAGGTATCACTTCTCATGCCTAATATGGAATCGAAACCATTATCATTCGATCAGACGAAGCTGGAGGGCATCAGCGAGAAGACACTCGCAGTTCATCATGATAAGCTCTATGCGGGATATGTTGCCAAGGCAAATGAAATATCCGAGAAGCTCAAAGCGGTAGCATCGGATGAGTCTACGAGCGGCAACGCAACATACTCTGAGTTGCGTGCGCTGAAAGACGCAGAGACGTTTGCGGTCAATGGCGTCTATCTGCACGAGTGGTATTTTGATGTGCTTGGAGGAGACGGTGTATCTGACAAGGCACCAGAGCTATCGAAGGCACTCAGTGAAAAATGGGGATCAGTTGCCAATGGGATTCGTCATTTTTCCGAATGTGCGATGGCGTCACGAGGCTGGAGTGTACTCTGTTGGGACACCAAGGCGGGCAAGCTCAAGCACTACAACGGCGACGCTCACAACCAGGGCGGAGTCTGGGGGTGCATGCCGATTATCGTGCTCGACGTATATGAGCACGCATACTTTATTGATTTCGGCAGTGATAAGAAAGCATACATCGCTGCATTCTGGAGGAATATGAATTGGGAAAAAGCCGAGCAATTGTATCTCGAAGCGAAGCGTTAGACGAGAAAAACCCCCGACATGAGTCGGGGGTTTGCGTTACGCTACTGGGTCGAGTGTTCCGGGCCACTTAAAACCGATGATACCGTTCTTGATGACGACGGTCATCGGACGCTCACCATCAGTGATGCGCTTGGTCGACTCCTGGTCCAGCATCTGTCGTTGAACGACTAGGGTCGCATGTACATCTCGTTGCTTATTCGGTGTGAGAGTGTTGAGCACCAAATAGAAATGCCCAGCAGGCTTCGAAAACGGGTCAGGGAATGCCTTCGTCACATTCCAGGAACCTTCCGGGAGTTCCGACTCGCGGTCTGGTCTCGCATTGAACTGAAACATGTTGGCAACGAGCCAACACTTTGTAACAGTATATCCGATGTAGAGAAACGCACCGCTTACCAGGAGCGTGGTAGTGATGGTGTAGCGAGTGTCAGTACGAGTAAGTACGAACATCTGCAACGCAATGCCGATGAGGTAGACCAGCGACGCCCAGAGGGCGGTCAATCCGATTCTTTTTTGATTCATTAAAGAGCCTTCCTTTCGTAGCAATATTAACACGATATTTAAAAATCGTCAATATTAGCGCCAAGTAGAGAACCACGTACGCGACTGTTGTGCTGATGACGACATGGGGAGCCCGTAGGATAGGGGGGCAAAGAAAACGAACAGTGCCAACGCGATTGCGCACAGAGCTACATACGAGCGCTTTGACAGGTGTGACTGATCGGCGACAAACGCCAGCGCAAGAATCGCCCACAACAACGCTGTGAAGTAGTGATACAGAAACATTACGCGTGATATGCCGATAAATGGCAGTAGGTTGCTCGTCCATCCGATGAGAATGATCGCACGCGTCATCTTGAGCGCGCGAACACCCGATGCCATCAACTGTGCCAGAAGTGTCGCCATGGCAACCGCAGAAAGCCACCACACTGCTGGATTGCCGATGAGGTAGATGCGAGCATTGCCTTCTATCCAATAGAATATTGGGCGAAGCATAAGTGGCCAGGTGTACCATTTGCTCGAATAGGGATGTGTTGCGGTAAGGCGATTATTGGAGCGATACATCTCGTCGTTGAGGTCAGCTATTTTTTGGAGGAGATTGGGCGGTGTGAGTGTCGGGTCACCGTAGAGTTGGTTGCCCTTGAGTCCACTCTGGAAGTCGCGAGTCATGAACGCGTCGCCAGCTCCCGATTTGGTGAGCAGTGAAAAATGAATGGCAAATACTCCAACATAGATCGCCAGTGGAAGGATTATCAGCGCAACTGATTGCCGAAGGAATACAACCCGGGACGGTATTGTACGAGTGTGAAAGAAGCGAATAATCTCGAGAAGTACGATGAGCGACAGAAAGGTGACTCCTGTCCATTTGATACTCATAGCCATACCACCGAACGCGCCGGCAGCAGCGAGTGTCCATGTCGCGGAAGAGTCGCGCCATCGCAGATAGTAATAGATTGCCGTAAAACCAAACAGAAGCAAGAATGAATCCAGCAAGATCAAGCGCGACTGTACGAGAAGTGCGTTGTCGAGCGCTACAAATATACCAGCCAGCGTCGCTGCGCGAAGCGATATACGCAGGCGACGAGCAATGCCAAAGATGACTAACGGTAGGAGCGCTCCTGCGAGAGAGGGAAGCGTGCGAAGAATGATGTAGAAATGATCGGGGTATACTTCACCAATCGACGCGAATGAAAAGCCGGGATGAAAACCCCAGAGCCAGCCCCATCCAGCTATGATGAGCTTGCCGAGCGGTGGGTGAATGTCGAAATAGTATTGGTGCGTGAAGTAGGCGGTAAAGAATTTACCAAAATGCACTTCATCGAATACTGCGCTATTGGGTGTGCCCAGCCACGCAAAATGGACCACCATGCTCAGGGCGAAAAGAAGGATCGTGATGCGACGCTGAGTGAAGAATGACCACGTCATATTTGGTTATTCTAGCACAGGTTGGTATACTGAAAACCTATGTACGATCTGATTATTATTGGCGGCTCAGCTGCGGGGGCATCGGCAGGAGTGTATGCGGCGCGTCGCGGTCTCCATTTTTGCATCATCGCCAAGGATCTTGGAGGAGAAGTTGCCCTCTCGGGCGATGTCGAAAATTGGCTGGGCATTCAGCATACGACTGGCATTGAACTGTCGCAGCTATTTCGTCAGCATATCGAAAGCTATAAACCTGAAATAATCGAGGGATATGTGGTGAGCTCGTTGACCAAAGACGAGGATGGCATGTTTACCGTGACGACCGATGATGCCGTTGAGCGCCGAGCAAAGGCGATCATTCTTGCAACGGGTGCTCACTCGCGACTACTCGGGGTTCCCGGAGAGGACATATTGCGACTCAAGGGAGTGAGTTACTGCACCGTCTGCGATGGCCCGGTTTTCAAGGGGAAACGTACGGTGACGATTGGTGGGGGTAATTCTGCCCTTGAGAGCGCATTGATGCTTGCCGAGATCGCTTCAGAGGTTACTGTCATTAATAAAAACGCGGCATTTAAAGGGGAGGCTTCACTCATTGAAAAGGTGAAAAACAATCCAAAGATAACGGTCGTCTTCAACGGACAAACGACCGGATTTCTTGGAGATGAGAAGGGGTTTGCTCGTGCGTTGACGTATCGGGACGCTGATCAGAACGAGCACACGATTGAGATGGAGGGGGCGTTTGTACATATCGGACAAGTTCCCAATTCTCAAATTGTACCTGCTGCGTGCAACAAAGATGCGTTTGGCTATGTGGAGACTTCGCTTGATGGGGCGACGAGTTGCCCGGGTTTGTTTGCTGCAGGTGATGTTACGCATAGTGCTCACAAGCAAATCATTATCGCTGCAGGACAGGGTGCTTCAGCGGCGTTATCGGCAGTGCAGTATATTAATCGACTCTAATCGTATGAAGGGGGCTCTCAAGGTTTTTGTAGTCATGATTGTCGTCGCATGTGCGTACAGTGCGCTTTCGATTATTTTTGATATGCCGCTGGCGTTGTGGGGGTCGTTGTTCGTGGCGGGTCTGCTGGGTATGTATTGGTTTCATCGTGCGCGTCGGCGTCCCGTATTTAAGCCGTACATTCTCTTTTGGATACTCTTTGGAGTGTTCCTGTGGTACGCAAGCAATCAGGGCTGGTGCTCTCCATCGCAGCAGGCGCTTCCGATTGCGCTGCCTGACCTGTTTTGTCCCTTTCCGGTAAACTAGTGCTAAGAAAAACCCCACTCTCTCGAGTGGGGTCCGCCGTTAGGCGCTGATGGTGCGGAACTGGACGCCGCGAGTTGCTCCTCGCGGCACGATAGCTGCGTGATACAGCTCGAACTTGGCGCCGGGCAAGTACTCCTTCATGAGGAACTTGGACAGCTTCATCAGGTGATCGCGCTGTGCGTCGGAGACTCGGGTGAATCCACGAAGCAGTTTGGCCGATGCTGCGTACGAGCGACATTCTTCGTGAGTGAAGAGGATGACGCGAGGAACGTGAGCGTTGCGTGTCGCCATCAACTCCAACTGATGCTGAAGCGTGTGCCACTGTTTCGGGATGATGGCCTGCAAGCCGATTGCCTTTACGGAACCCGGCACCATGATCATTGCCGGATTGGTGATGCCGATGTCCTTGAGGAAGTCATCGATAGCGCTCAAGAAGCGACTGTCTGCGCAACACACGACAAGCGCATCGGTCGGTTCTTCGTGCAGGTCGTAGACCTTCTGATCCGTAGGTGTCGCATCGTCCTGGAGGACGGTGGCCTCATCGGCATCGAGGGAAAGAGCGGGCATATCAGGTGTGGTAAAGTGCTTCATTGTGAACCTCGTGGAAAGAAAATGGGCGGGAGCAGCTGCTCCCGCCCGGTCGAGTACTACCGCGACGCCTTAATCGGCGCGTCCTTCTTGGTGGCATCCCCAGTGACCGCAGCTGCTTCTGCCTCAATCACCGGAGTCGGGTTGTCGATGTCGATGCCCGTGGCTGCCTTGAGCATGGCGGCGGCACCTTCGTAGAGGCCGTTTGCCTTCAAGTTCGTGATGAGCTTGAAGAACATGTCCGGTCCCACCGAAACTGCTCGGTCGAGTGCTCCGCCATTCCCGCTGCCGGCGTCATAGACAGTGATGCTGTCGATGCTGCCGAGCGACGAGGTGAGCGACTGTGCGATGGGTTCCAGCGCCTTCTGCATGGCTTCTCCGACGGCTGCGATGAGCGCAGGGCCGGTTTCCATGAAGCGAGTCGCGAGGAACAACTTCTGCGCTTCGGGGCTCAACTTCGTATACGCTTCGTTGAGCGCCCGCGCGCCTTCCGCTTCGGCAAGCAGGCGCGCCTTCGTGGCGTTCGCCTGTGCTGTTGCGCCTTCCGCTTCCGCAAGCAGTAGCGCCTTGCGCGCTCCCGCCTTCGCGGTCTCGCCGTCCGCCTCAGCCAGGAGGTTTGCCTTCTTAGCGTCGGCGTCAGCCTGGCCCTTCATGGCAGTCATCTCGGATTCAGCGGTGCCGACGGTACGGATCTTTGAGGCAGCCGCTTCGGCTTCCTTAGCGGCCGCCTTGGCTCCCGCATCAGCAGCGATGTTGCGAGCTTCACCGTCAGCATTGGCTTCGATGATCTTTTTGGCTTTCACGCCATCAGCTTCGATTGCCTTTGCCCGTGCGTCAGCTTCGGCTTTCTTGATCACCGTTGCCTTGAGTTCGGCTTCCGTGAGTTCAGCGACCGAGCCCTGTAGCTTGATGCGCGCCTTGGTTTCCGCTTCTTCCGAGTCGACGACTGCAACCCTCACAGCCTGTGAAGCGACGGCAGTCGCAAGAGGCCCCGCCTGTTCAGCTTTCGCTCGTTCAGTGGCAACCTCACCATCGTACACAGCTTTGCGCTTGTTGAGATCGCGCTCAGCGTCTGCTGTCTGCGCATCGTTAGCCGCCTTCGTGACCGCAGCTTCTCGCTGGGCGGTCGATGTTTCGACGGTCTGCCGACGAGTTTGCTCTGCGGTACGAATTTCCGCTTCGGCTTTCACTTCGGCGATCTTCGGCTTGCCCTGAGCGATGATGTAGCCGTTGTCGTCGGTGATTTCCTGCAAGTTGAGCATCAGGAGTTTGAAGCCCAGATGACTCAATTCCTTGCCGGCAGTTTCCTGCGTTGTGGCATTGAATTGAGAGCGTTCCGAAAGGATCGTCTCCATGTCCGTCTGAGAGATGACCTGACGGAACTGACCTTCGAGCGTCGCGTGAGCGATCCGTTCGATTTCAGCCTGCGTCTTGCGACCGAATTTGCGCGCGGCATTGGCGAGCAGCTCTTCGTCTTCACCGATACAGACGGTGGCGACGGCTTTGACGTTGATTGGAACGCGGTCCTTGTTGGGCGCGTTCTTCAGCTCCAGGGTGACCTGGAAGGCAGATAGGTCCATTTCGAACCAATCGTTGAGCAAGGGAACCAACAACTTGGCTCCGCCTGTGACGATCTGCTGCTTGCCCTTACCGAATACCACCAACGCCTTGTTGGGCGGTACCTTGTAGTACAAATTCGCCATCTTCTTCACGAGGAAGAGTCCGGCGAGGACGAGCGCGAGCATCATGAGTGGGATTGCGATGACAGACAGGAGCTTTTCCAAGCCTCCCGCTGAAGTTTCAACCACGCCGCTGGTAGCGGCTGCTAGGAGAATCGATTGCATGAGAGACACCTTACTGATTGGAGGGTTTGATGGCGTTGCCATCCGACGCGGTATGCGCCACGACACGAACGGTGGAACCGTTCACGGCCACTACGGTAATCGAAGCTCCTTCGGGGAGCGCTACACGATGTTCGGATTCAGCCAACATGAGTGTTGAGCCAGAGTCGAGCGAGATCATCGCCCGTCCCGTACCCGTTGCACTGATGGCTGTTTCGACGACGCCGGAACGACCGACGAGTGATGCGGTACGGACTGTGCTCGAGGACTGTCCTCGATAGAACGTATTTATGACGCCGTATCCCATGCTGGCGATTACGGCGCCTGCGATGCCAGCGGTGATCATTGAGCCCAAATTTCCAAGGCCATTGAGAGCACCGAAGTATCCACCAACGCCGCCGCCGACGAGGAAGCACCACAGGACCTTGATGGAGAGCATGCTCATGTTGCCATGACCGCCCGAATCGTGGTCGCTATCGTGATCCGCATCGTGGTCAGTGTCATGGTCTGTGTCGTGATCGCCAAAGAGAAGGGAGAATCCCAATCCCACAAGACCAGCCACCACCAGACCGATGTACACGAATTCCAGGTAGAGGCGCCCGAGGGCGCTTTCAGCTACCAGTAGTCTGAGCATACGAACACCTCGCTTATTGAATTGTCAGAGAGCTGACCCGCCGACCAGTGTCAGCAGAAGAAACGTATATAACAAATTATTGACTAGATGTCAATATAGCTGCGGGAACAAAAAGCCCCACTCAGGAGAGCGGGGTGTAGGGGCTTACGGTTCGGTGCGAGCGATGAAGTCATCTGGTAGCTTACGCCATTCAGGAACGAACACCCAGAGGAGAAGATAGATGGGGACTCCGATTCCCCATGCGAAGGTCAGAAGAAAGTACGCGAGTCGAATGATCCACGAAGGGATGCCAACCACGTACGCAAGACCGCCACAGACACCACCAGCCCAGCGTGAGCCAGATGGAGCACGAAGAAATTTCTTCATACGGACTTCCTTTCAAATGAACGTAAAGAAATAATACAGCAGTAATGGTAATTGTCAATATTCTTGCACGTATTGAGTACAAGTTTATAATAAAGAAATGATTTATCTTGCATCTGATCATCGCGGCTACGAAATGAAGAAGAAAGTGAAGGAGTGGCTGGATGAAATGAAGGCGGAGTATGCTGATTGTGGCCCTGAGACGTACAATGAGAACGATGATTATCCAGATTTCATCGGGCTTGCTGCCGCAAAAATTGCCGAGGATCCGACGAATAATCGAGGTATTGTTTTTGGGGCAACGGGACAAGGAGAGGCCATGGTCGCTAATCGACGACGAGGCGTGCGCGCCATCGTATTCTATGGTGGACCGATCGAAATCGTACGACTGGGGCGGCTTCACAATGCCGCCAATGTTCTTGCGTTGGGTGTCTCGCCAGGAAATACCATCGCTGAAGGCGTGGCGATCGATGCTGATATTGTTCGTGAAGCAGTGCAGGTGTTTCTCTCTACGGATTTCTTGGCGGAAGAACGCCATGTTCGTCGGTTAGCGAAGCTCGATTAATCGCTGCTATGGTGGAGATTATTCCTGCCATTATGACCGAGTCGGATGAAGAATTTGTTCGTCAAATTCATCTCTTAGAGCGAAGTGGAACCAAACGCGTTCATCTTGATATTTCAGATGGTTTTTTTGTGCGCATGAAGACCATCCTGGGTCACGAACAGCTTCGTCGCATCACCACGAATCTCCAATTCGATGTGCATCTTATGGTGCAGAAGCCAGAAAAGCAGTGTTTTCGATGGTGTGATATATCCAATGCATCGCGATTTATTGTTCACGTGGAAACAACGCAGCTGTTTCCGCAGTTACGAGAGCAATCACACCAGCTAAGGAAAGAACTCGTAGCAGCTCTGAACCCCGAAACACCTTTGAGCCGCCTGGAGAGCGTGCTTCCTCATGTGGATATGGTGCAATTCATGACGATTCATCCCGGCGCACAGGGTCGCACATTCCTGCCTCAATCGCTTGATAGAGTAACTGAATTTCATGCACAGCAACCCGAGATACCCATTATGGTGGATGGGGGGATTAACCCTCGCACTATCTCGCAATGTGTACACGCTGGCGCAACGCACGTAGTCTCGGGAAGTTTTGTGATGCGGTCAGCGGACCATATGCGAGCGCTTCGAGAGCTCGAGGAAGCGGTGCGGTGATATGATATACTGAAGTCACTTGGAGGGATGAATTACGATATCATTTCAATCGGGTCTGCAACGCACGACGTTTTTTTGAATGCTGAGCATTTTCAGATACTCGATAGTCATGAGTTCATTGCCGGAAAGGGAATTTGTATTCCTCTGGGCGGAAAAATACGAGTAGAGCGTATTTCGTTCTCATCGGGTGGTGGAGGCACGAATGCCGCCGTCACATTCGCTCGCCAAGGACTGCGTACCGCGTGTCTTGGGAGCATCGGTAATGATGCGTACGGGGCAATGATTTTGGACGAGCTGCGTCGAGAGGGCGTGGATGCCAAGTATGTTCAATTGCGTCACGATGATACGACGGCGTATTCTGTTATTTTGGTGACCAGAAGCGGAGAGCGAACCGTGTTGGCGTACGTTGGTGAAGGGGCGCATTGGGACGTCGACGCTATTGCATGGGAAAAGCTGAGCGCCCCATGGATGTATGTAAATTCTCTTGGTGGCGATCTGGATTTGTTGAAGCGAATTGTGCTGGAGGCAAAAAAGACTGGTCGACACCTTGCGACCAATCCCGGCGGGAAAGAGATTGAGATGGGATTGGACGTGCTGGCGGCACTTTGGAAGTCCTTTGATATCGTGGGGGTCAATCAGGAAGAGGCAGCGCAGCTCACGGGCTTGCCCTATGATCGTGAAGAGGCAATCTTTCGAGCAATGGACGAGGCCGTTGGTGGTATTTTTATTATGACAAAAGGGAGCAAGGGTATTACGGTTTCTGACGGACACTATCTGTATTCAGCCGGTATTCCTAATCGTGATGTCGTTGAGCGAACTGGGGCGGGAGATGCGTTCCATTCCGCGTTTACCGCTGAATTTATGCGTTCGGGCTCGATTGAGAAAGCAATTCAAATGGGAACGGCAAATGCGACATCGGTTGTATTGTTCTACGGCGCTAAAAAGGGAATCTTGCGAAAGAACGATGTCGGGCCGGCGCCTCTCGTGATGGTGCATAAAAAGCGGTTGGCATAAATCAAATCACCATGGATTCTCCTCATCAAAAACTAGGAAGGCTACTCCGCACAAAGCCTGAAGTTCTCGAAGCGATGGAACGTAAGATGAACCGTATTTCGGGGCAGCAGGGCGTTCTGTTCGATATTCAGCGGCAGATCGAGATCACTATTGAGCGAACGCTTGCTGGGTTGGGTTTGTCATCGAGCGATTCAGCGGAAGATGTGAAGCGTGTGCTGGCGGAGCGAACGACACACCTCGACGGGCACCACTATCGAATGCTCGGAAAGCCTGACTTATCAAATCCGACCGTGGCGTGCCAGCAACTCTGTTCCGTTATTTCGAAGGTGTTCACGCCGCCCAAGGGGCTTTTTATAAAACACGAGGTAGC